>DATIRH010000493.1:0-8439 GCA_035469845.1 Proteiniclasticum sp.
ATACTACCTTCATTCATAAGAACGATCTTGGTTGCCATGGTCATGGCTTCTGTCTGGTCATGGGTCACATAGATGGATGTGGTGCCCCTCTGCTTATGTAGTCTTACAAGCTCCACTCTCATATGTTCTCTCAGCTTCGCATCAAGGTTAGATAAAGGTTCATCCATGAGGAACACCTTTGGTCTTCTTACCATGGCACGTCCAAGCGCAACTCTCTGGCGCTGTCCGCCGGAGATATCTGAAGGCTTGGAGTGCAGATAATTGGTGATCTGCAGAAGCTCTCCCGCTTCACGAACCGCTTTATCGATGACGCTCTTTCTTTCCTTTCTCATGGTCAGTGAGAACGCCATGTTATCATACACGGTCATATGAGGATACAGTGCATAGCTCTGGAAAACCATAGCGATGTCTCTGTCCTTTGATGGAACCTTGTTCATTCTCTTGTCTCCGAAGAGAAGGTCCCCTTCCGTAATAGAGTTAAGACCTGCAATCATTCTCAGCAGGGTGGTTTTACCACACCCTGAAGGTCCGAGGATAACACAGAAATCTTTGTCTTCGATTTCAAGATTGATGTTTCTCAGCGTGAATTCTTCACGCCCTTCATATTTCTTACCTATATTTTGTAATGTTACTTTCATTTCATTCTACCTCCACTATTTTTTTCATTAACCCTTGACTGAGCCCTGTGCAAGTCCTGAAATCAGCTGCTTCTGCAGTGCAGAGAACAGGATTACAATCGGTACCGCAGTGAGAAGGCCTCCAGCCGCAAATGCCGGCTGATTGAGTGTTTCCCTGTTGTTCATGAGTGTATAAAGCCCTTGTGCCAGCGTATACTGGGTGGGGTTTGTAAGTAGAACCCTTGGAAGTAGGTAATCCATGAACGGTCCAATAAAGGACCAAAGGGCTATAATCGAAAGCATCGGTCGTACAATCGTCATAATGATGAGTCTGTACACCTTCATGTTGGAACATCCGTCGATTTTAGCTGCATCATCCAGCTCAGTAGAGATGGAATCCATATATCCTTTCAGAATAAAGGTATTGGCTGCAATACCACCACCCGCATAAATCAGAATCAGCATCATCTGTCTTGAGAACATAGGTGCTACAGATGAAATAATGGAATGCAGTGTATAGTATGCTGTGATTCCGGCAAAGGCTGGAATCGTCTGAATCAGCATGATGGCCATCAGTGATGCTTTTCTTCCTTTGAATCTGAATCTTGAATAGGCATAACCTGTAAAAGATACAATCAGAATGGTGATAAAGGCTGTTGCCAGCGCAATAACCAGCGTATTCTTCACCCAGGTCAGATACAGCGTCTCTTCAAATAAGAACTGGAAGTGCTTGAAGGAAAACGTGTAGGTTCCATCTGTGATCTTATTCAGAATCAGATAACGACCCTGGTTTCCGTTAAAGGCGGAGATGACCATCTGTGTCAGAGGCCATACAATGATAAATGCCCATAAGAGCAGAAGCACATAGTTTATGAAAAGCATGATTTTACCGGCTGTAGTAAGCGGCTGTCTGTCGGAAAGATATAGTTCCTGTTTTTTTCTGAATAATTTCATTATAATCTCTCCTCCTTAAACGCCTTGGAATTCTTGTAGCCGATGAATGCAAACATCATAAGCCCGAATGAGATGACAATGGATATGGCCGCACCGATTGACTGGTACTGGTTGTCCATAGTCAGCTTGTAGATATAGGATATGAGGATATCTGACGATCCTGCCAGATTACCATATTTGGATGGATTAAATGGTCCTCCACCGTTAAACAGATAAATGATGGAGAAGTTGTTGAAGTTGAATGTGTACTGATTGACCAAAAGAGGTGCTGTCTGGAAAAGTACCATAGGAAGAGTGATCTTCCTGATTTTCTGCCAGCGGTTCGCTCCGTCGATATCAGCTGCTTCATATAAATCTTCTGGAATCGCCTGAAGTACGCCAGTAGATAGCAGGAATACATAAGAGCTTCCCAGCCATCCCTGAAGCATGATCAGGATAAATCTTGACCAGAACGTATTGTTCTTGAAGTCAATGACAACCCCGAAGACATTCTCTACGATTTCCGTCAGGGCTCCTGTGCTGCTGAACATGATACTAAAGAACATGATCGTGATAAACGCAGGTACTGCCCAAGGAAGAAGGTAAATCATTCTCAGAATACCCTTCCCCTTGATTCTCGGATTATTGGCAAGCAGTGCAAGTCCGAATCCGATGAGGACAGCAAGGGTCGTCGCTAATAGCGTCCAGACGATGGTCCATGCAAGAATCTGCCAGAAGACAGAGCCTGCAAGCCCTTCTCCCAGTGCAATGAGCTTATAGTTTCCAAATCCCACCCAAGGGAACTTGGACTGATTCCTGGGATCCATTCCTGTAAAGGATAAAAGGATTGCTGTGAAGATCGGCACCAGTACGATAAAGGCGATGACAATCAGTGCAGGTACGGAAACAAGATAGGGGAACCCTTCTTCTTCAATCATCTGCTTCGTTTCAAACCAGTTCTTTGGCCTTACTCCTCTGATGACGCTTTTCTCTGTTCCTTTGACGTCTTTATAGTTTGCGATGTAGATTCCTGCTGAAAAAAGCAGAAGGACGATGGCAATGATTCCTTCAATCATGAAGATGAGAGATTTATCAATTCTTCTTCCGCCTTCAGCTAGAGAAACCAGACCTGCAATACCTTCTCCCTGGTAGTTACCATATCCAAGAGCATAAGGAATGGCCACTACATAGATGAATATAAGTCCTACAAAGAACAGAGCTGCTTTCACAGGCTGCTTGTTCAGAAGCTGTCCGACACCTGGTAATAGTGCACCGATGGCTGTATTCACAGGCTTCGTCTTCATCACTTCTACTGGTGTGTTTCTTCTTGCATCTGCAATATCCGCATTGACGATTCTTTTATGAACCTTCACATAGTCTTTGAGTTCGAACTTCTTGCTCTTGATGAGCTCTTTCTTCATCTTATCTGGATCATCATATTCTTTTACTCTGACCGCATACTGATAGTTTTTCTTGACTTCCTTCATTCCGTTCTTCAAAGCTTTTTCAGAAATGAGTCCGTCTTTTCTTTTCTCTTTCAGTTCTTTTGCACGGCTGTCATAGATTGCTTTCTTCTCCGCTTTGAACCTTGCTATTTCTTTGCTGATGGCCTCTTTATCGCCTTTTGGCTTAAGACTCAGTGCTTTTCTCAGGTCTTCCTCCAGTCTCATTGTCGTCTGGATGACCTCAGGAAGAAGTTTTAATTGAATAGCTGCTTCTTTATAATGGAACTTGGCATCATAGGTGAGCTCCACGTAGTCTTTATAGAACTCTTCTTTCAGTCCGCTTTCAAAGAGTTCGATTTCAAGTTCACTGACTTCTTTGGACAAAGATTTATCCAGAGTTTCTTTATGCTCAAGGGTTCTCACCTTCAGCTCCTCCAGAAATCTCTTCTCACGGTCTTCATATTCCTTAAGTTTAATAAGATACGGATGGCTGTCTTTTTTGCTTATCAATTCTTTCAGCTGATTTTTCAAGGTCTCCTTCTCTTTTGGAGAAGCATGCTCAATCTTATTCTGCAATAAGGCGACTTCCTTAAGATACAGGTTCTTTCTTTCATATTCGCGTCCGATATAGTCATATAGGACTTTGTTGTACTTCGCCACGATCTACTCCCACCTTTACAAATTTTTAGTGCTTCTCATCTCTTCTGTTAAAGAGAGCACCGTAATAATAAGTACCAGATATCCAGCTATCACCAGATAGAAAAATACCGAGCTAAAATTCAGTTCAAAGAATGTATAAGCCATTCCACCCACTAACAGGACTGTCCAGATAAATATAAACAGACGATTCAGCCTGAGCTTCTGATAAGTAATATAGGTCAGAAGTCCAAACCCCATGGGTATGGCAATCTTAAACAGATAACGAAACATTTCTGCTCCAGCGTAATCGTCAAAAGTAGGATTAAACCCTTCAGGATAGGCTCCGCTGTTTACAACCGCACTCTTCCATAATTCAAAAAGAGTCTGGTCCTTCACTCTCATAAGTACATCAATGGAACTTATGAAAATCACAAAAGCGACCGCAATGAGTATGATATAAAGCTGCCTTTTAGGAAACTTGGTATAACTGTTCATTCATAATCCTTTCTGTTTGTCTCCGATTTATTTTATGATCACGATTTTTTCTTTCGTTTTAAGATCTTATTCTTTGTGAAACACAATTTCAGTTTAAAAAACAAATATAATGATACAAAAGAGAGGCCTCAGCCTCTCTTTTTTGTATCATGTTTTATCTATTCTAGTAGTTAAGCATCATTGCATCGAATGCTGCTTTGATTTCCTTGTAAGCACCCTCTGCATCAGTAGGCTTAACTGATGACCAGGATAGTACTGAGTTCTTCCAAGTATCCCAAACTGAACCCCATTCTGTGAATAGTGGTCTAGCTGGAGCTTCTGTGTAAGATGCAAGTACGTTCTCGATGATTGCCTTGTCAGAATCTTTAAGATCTGAGCTCAGGTATACATCTGCAGGTACGTTTTCCATGATCTTACCAGTTCCTTCAAAGAATTCAACTGCGAATTCAGGATTCATCAGTTCAGCGATAAACGCTTCAGCTAATGCCATCTTCTCATCGTCGCCTTCATTTCTAGAATTTATAGCGATTCCCCAACCACCTTTCCAGTGCTTAAGTGGCTTGCCATTAAGTGTGATGGATCCAAGTGGCATAACTTCAAGGTCAGCACCGTCTCCAGCCTGTGTTGAGAATGAACCAGCATCCCATGGACCTGAAATTCTAAGAACAGCATTTCCGCCAGTTGCGAATTCTGTGTCCATATAACCCCAAGCTGCTTCAGCATCCCACATTGGAACGTTGGCTTCCTGAGTTGCTTTCCAGTATTCGAATACGCCTTCTACAACAGCCTGCTTTTCAGGAGCAAGGTCTGCCCATTCTGATGTGAAATCAGAGAAAAGTGTTCCGTCATCTTCCATACCTAGTAGTTCAACATCACCAGAGTTAACTGCTGCTACGCCGAACCAAGCATCAAAGAAAGGAATAAGAACCTGAAGACCTGCATCGTTCAGTTCAACTGACTTTGTAAGGTCAATTCCCTGTGCTTCAGCGTTAGCTGTGTTAGCATAAGCGATCAGTGTTTCAATGTTCATTGGGAATGCAAGATAATCCCCATCGATGTTGAAGTTTCCACCTAGACCTGCGTCATAGTTGTCAAATCCTCCAACCTTGTCTGCGATTGCCATTGCATCAAAAGGTGCAAGAGCTTCATTATCATTCAGTCCGTAGATTCTATCCGCTGGGATAGCAAATACGTCTGCGATGTCTACATTTGTTGGGTCTGTGCTGTCAAGAATATCAAGCATATCGAATGATCCTGTTTCGATGATTTCAACGCTTGCATCAGGGTTTACTTCTGCAAATCTTGCAACAGCAGCTTCATAGTATCCCATCCAACCTGTTTCAGCCTGAACTGTAATGGATCCTGTTAGGCCACCTTCTGCTGGTTCTTCAGCAGGCTCTTCACCTTCTGCAGGTGTTTCAGCAGGTGTTTCACCTGGTGTGTCTGTAGGTTCGTCCTTGGTTCCACATGCAGCAACAGAAAGTGTCAGCATAAGAGCAAGTACAAGACTAGTGATTTTCTTCATTTTTTATCCTCCTAATACATTTGTATTTTTTTATGTATTGAATCAAGTTCGTAACCGTTTACTTCTAAGGTGATATGTAAACGTAATTCCCGCAACACAGCCTGCCAGAATGGACAAAGCAATCTATGTGTGGTGCATACGCTTGCACAAAATCTTAAATGAAAACGCTTTACTATTTGATTATACAGCTAAATTAAGTAAAATGCCAGTTAAAAACATAAATAAGAGTAGAATTCAGCGATTTTTTCATGCTAGCGTTTGCACGGCAATGAAGCAATCGCTGAACCCCTTGACTATCAACCTTTTACAGAATTGATAGTCCCTTCTCATTTTGTGTTATTTCTTAAACAGCCAGTGTCTCTTCATCATCTTCCGTGATACTTGGAATATTCCAGATTTCATTGGCGTATTCCACGATGGTACGGTCTGATGAGAACTTCCCTGCGGAAGCCATATTCATGAATCCTTTTCTGTAGAATTCAAGATGATTCTTATAATCTTCATTGACTCTTTCCTGTGCTTCCACATATGCATCAAAATCCTTGATGATGAAGTAGTTGTCAGGTGCATGCCATGAGGCACCAATCAGAAGTGAATCATGAAGCTCTTTGAAGTTTTCCTTCGGTTCCAGATTCATGGATCCATCAACCAGCATGTCAATAACAGCGGAAAGCTTCGGATTCTTTTCAAGTTCTGCCTTCGGATCATAACTATGCTTCAGAATATCAATTTCTTCCACGGTGAGTCCGAAGATGTAGTTGTTCTCAAGTCCTGCTTCTTCCACGATTTCAACATTCGCTCCGTCAAAGGTACCGATGGTAGGTGCACCGTTTAACATGAACTTCATGTTTCCAGTACCGGAAGCTTCCTTACCTGCTGTGGAAATCTGTTCTGAAATATCTGCAGCCGGGAACAGCTTCTGTGCATAGGAGACGCCGTAATTTCTTACAAAGACAACCTTGATTCTTCCGTTGATCTCCTTATCGTTATTCACTAGGTCCGCAATCTCGTTGATGAACTTGATGATGGCCTTCGCTCTTGTGTATCCTGGTGCGGCTTTCGCTCCAAAGATAAAGGTTCTAGGTTCGATATCAAAGTCTTTCTCTTCTTTTAGTCTCTTATAGAGATATAAAATATGGAAAGCATTTAATAGCTGTCTCTTGTATTCATGTAATCTCTTGATCTGAATATCGTAAATTGAGTTCTCATCAATTGCGATTCCTTCATTTTCCAGGATGTACTCTTTCAGTTCCACTTTCTTCGCTTTCTTGATTCTCATGAATCTTTCAATGATGGTATCATCAGCTGCAAATTTCTTGAGTTTTTCAAGTTCTTCAAGATTTGTGATCCAGCCATCATGACCCAGAAGCTCTGTTATGAACTCTGAAAGTTCAGGATTGGACTGCAGGAGCCATCTTCTCTGGGTGATTCCGTTGGTCTTGTTGTTGAATCTTTCAGGGAAAAGTCTATACCAGCTGGTAAGTTCCTTTTCCTTTATTATGTTGGTATGGAGCTCTGCAACACCATTGGTGGAATGCGTTCCGTAAATGGAAAGCCATGCCATCCTGATATTGCCATTTGAAATGATTTCAAATTCCTTGATGTCTTCTGCTGTATATTTTTTATCTTCAAGTTCCTTGATCAGCATGTTGTCGATCTTCACGATGATGCTGTAGACTTCTGGCAGAATCATCTTATAAAGCTTCACAGACCACTGTTCAAGGGCTTCCTTCAAAATGGTGTGGTTTGTGTAGGCAAAGGTGTCCACTGCAATATCAAAGGCTTCCTTGAAAGACACGCCTTCTTTATCCAGAAGTCTTATGAGCTCCGGAATTGCTACTGCAGGATGTGTATCATTCAGCTGAACTGCATGAAGCTTACTGAAATTCGTGAAATCAGCATTATTCTCTTTATGCTTTCTCACAAGATCCTGAAGGGAAGCGGATACAAAGAAATACTGCTGCTTCAGTCTCAGAATCTTTCCTTTTTCCATGGAGTCGTTTGGATACAGAATCTTTGAAATCGTCTCTGCATCATTCTTTTCCTTCACTGCATTGTCGTACATCTGATCATTGAAGGCAGAAAAGTCAAATTCATTAATGGCTTCAGACTGCCATAATCGGAGCGTGTTGATGGTATCTCCGCCGAAACCGACGATAGGTGTATCGTAAGGTACCGCATAAACGGTCTGATCCATGAATTCCACCTTTACCTTCTGGTCATGACGTCTTACTGACCAGGAATCCCCATGTTCAAGCCACTGATCTCTTTCTTCTACCTGATATCCTTCTACGAACTTCTGCTCGAAGATACCATATTTGTATCTGATTCCGTATCCGGTCAGCGAATAGTTCAGTGTCGCACCGGAATCAAGGAAACATGCTGCCAGTCTTCCGAGACCTCCATTACCGAGTCCCGCATCGCTTTCAGCTTCCTCGATATCATTGTAGTCGATCCCCATGGAAGAAAGCATTGCTTGCATTTCCTGCTTGTATCCCAGGTTGATCAGATTATTGGACAGTGCACGTCCCATGAGAAATTCAGCTGACAGGTAGTATGCCTTCTTCTTTCCCTTGAATTTTTCTCCAGATTCCTGCCATTTTGACACGATATCTTCCATCAGCGCCTTTGAAAACACTGTATACTTTTCTTTGCTGCTGAGGATTTCAAAGTCTCTACCGTATGTGGTAAGGGCATATCCCTGCATTCTCTTGGTCATCATTTCTTTATTCATTCTTTTATCTCCCGTACATTCTAGTCAGTTTCGCTATCTTATCTGCTAATT
>DATIRH010000494.1:0-2084 GCA_035469845.1 Proteiniclasticum sp.
GAAAATGATCAAGAAATTTAAAGCACCGATTCTGGTCCTCTTTGTCTTTATCGGACTGGCAATATGGGCGCCTGATACAGCAGGCAGATCTACAACAGTACTATGGGATTATTTCAAAGAGATGGCACTGATCATTCCTCCGGTATTTATTCTGTTGGGATTGATGGAAGTGTGGATTCCTAAAAATAAGATACAGAAATGGTTGGGTAGTGGTTCTGGAATAAAAGGTGCGGGAATTGCCTTTGCACTTGGAACTTTACCTACAGGTCCATTATACGTAGCATTTCCAATGACAGCGACACTCATCAGGAAAGGTGCAAGTTATGCCAATATGGTCATCTTTCTCGGATCGTGGGCTGCACTGAAAATCCCTCAACTTATGGTTGAAATCAAATTTCTGGGCATATCCTTTACGCTGATCCGATTTGGGCTTACGCTTCTCGCTCTAGTTCTGATCGGGTCCTTGATGGAATTTATCCTTCGCAGATCACCTGATAAGGACTGGATTGATAAAGCAGAAAAAGAAATAGAACAGAAAGCCCCTGGAAAATAAAAATTTAAATTGCCGATGACGAAGAAAGGAGGTTTCTATGAGTACAATTTTCAAACTGAAAATGGCTTATATGACGCCACTGATTAAGCTGATTATTAAGTACCCAAAGCTCATGGAATCTAAACTGTTTCTGAAAGTGATGCAGATTTTCCCTGAGAAAATCAGTAAGTCCTATGATAGAAAAGTTAAAGATGAAGATATCCAATACCAGGAAGCCCTTGCCTATGGACTTAGCCTCATTAAGAAGGAACCACTGAAGATATTGGATTTATGTACCGGTACGGGTTTTGCCGCATTCATGGCATTAAGCCGTTTTCCGGATGCTTTAGTCACTGGTGTGGATCTAAGCCCAGGAATGATTGAACTGGCAAAAGGGAAGATCAGTGGATCGCATGCAGAAAGAATCAGGTTCGAAAGAGGAAATGCTGCCGAACTGGTTTATGAGGATGAGGCATTTGATATGGTGATCACTTCTAACGCACCTGTCTATCTGGAAGAAGCAGTCAGGATTTTGAAGCAGGGTGGTGATATTATAGTCGCCTATTCTTTTGGAGGAGAAGCATTTCTGAATGCCTGGAATGAAATCAGATCTATGCTCAAGGAGAACGGTCTGGACCTGATTCATCTGAATAGGGTTGGAAAGGGAGCTACTATTCATGGAAGAAAAAGATAGCAGTCCACTTGTTCATTCAAAATAGCTTATTTTAATTACAGATGGAAGAAACGTCTTTACAATCTTTGTATGTTTTTCATATACTGAAGGTTCTAATTCCTTTCTCTCTCATCAAAAAGTGATTTCCCTTATTTTAAGGGAAGTCACTTTTTTTGATGACTTTAGTCTGATGAGTTCAATGTCTGAACATTTATATTCTATAAATGTATATTAGATGGATTATATTACTACTCTGAATAGGCAATAAGATTGTGTGTGTGCTGATTGATATATGGAATACAATAATCTATAATGAAAATTAAGAATATTCTATGATTTAGCCAAGTGTAAATTATTACGATGGAGATTACGAGATTATAGATGGGCGAATTGAAAGTGAGGAATCTAGGCTAGTGAAAAACTTGACTGCCAACCTCAACAATCTGCATACAACAGACTTAGGTGCTTTGCGAATCAGTCGTAATGTTAATATACCCATCGAGGATGTTGTATCGTGGTGCAAAGAGTTCGTGAAAGAAGCGGACATCATCATTGGGCAAGGAAAGAACTGGTATGTGTATGGAAAAGGTATAGTGATCACAATAAATGCGCAAAGCCATACGATTATTACGGCTCATCTGATAAATGCGAAAATTCGTGTGATGAAGACATCTGATTATGTATGTCTCCGAGAATTCTTGTATCAATCGATTTTCATCCCTGAAGGGGTAAAACCACCATCAAGAAGTATAATTAATGACCCTCAGATCATTGTCTATATCAAGAATTTTGGTGCCCAGCCGGGTGACTATGGAGTAGTCGCTGAACAAAGCGGTCAGGTAGTAGGTGCTGCGTGGACACGAATCATATCCGCTTATG
>DATIRH010000495.1:0-3751 GCA_035469845.1 Proteiniclasticum sp.
AGGAACACCAGCCTGGATGGCCACTTTTGCAGATATGATGACCCTGCTCCTGACCTTCTTCATTCTGCTCTACTCCATCTCCAGCGTAGATGCCATCAAATTCAAGAGCATCAGCGAATCCCTGCAGTCGGTTCTCTCCGGAGAGACCAGTTCAAGCATCATCGAAGAAGATGGGCCCAATGATGATATTCCTCTGGACAATCCTCAGTACGAGCAGCAGGAAGACCCAGATGATCCCAAGATCAAAGAAAGCACACTGGAAATGTATAACCAGGTGAAAAACTATGTGGAAGTAGAAGGCCTTGAAGCAGATGTTTCTGTGAGCCTGAACCGGAATGGAGTCTTTGTCAACATCAAGGAGGCCATTTTATTTGAACCTGGTGAAGCGGATATCAAGGAAGGCGGACAGACAATCCTTGGTAATCTGGAAGGGCTCTTTCTGCAGTTTGACAATCAGATCGTTGTGGAAGGCCATACAGACAATATTCCTCAGCAGTCCTTCAAATTTCCAACCAACTGGGAACTGTCCTCCTACAGAGCGACAGCGGTGGTAAGGTATCTCTGCGAAGTCAGGGAAATCCCTGAAAGCAGACTTTCCGCCATCGGGTATGGAGAGTACAGGCCTATTACAGATAATACAACACCTGCCAGCAGGGCACAGAACAGAAGAGTCAATCTACTAATAATTATGGAAGGTGAGGAATAGTTTTGGCACAGATAGAAGAAGAAAAAGAGAAAAAAAAACCCAATAAGCTCGTCATCATCATCGTCATCATGAGTTTCGTCATTCTTGTAGGTGCAGTGGCCATGGTCTTTGTAGCCACGGATATCACCATTTCGGATGTGATCTCGAAATTTCAGAAGCATGAAGAATATGTGATGCCTCTGGAAAGTTTTGTCGTGAACCTCGACACAGAAGGGAATGGCTCAACCTACCTTAAGACCCAGATGTCTTTACTCTATACAGAAGAAGAATATGGAAAGACACTGGAAAACAAGACCAGCCAGATCAGAGACCTCATCATCAAAGATCTCATGGAATACAAACCCGATGATCTTCTGATAAACGGCGGCCTTGCCACCGCAAAGATGAAGATCAGAACCAGTATCAATGCAGCCCTGGGAGAAGACATGGTGAAGGAAATCTACTTTACGGAGTTTCTGATCCAGTAGAAGGAGAACGAAATGGACTTAAAAACAATATTTTCCCTGATCCAGACCTTTTTTGCACTGGCTTTTGTATTAGGCCTTGCTTATGTGGTGCTCCGTTTCGGGAAAAGAGTCACGGACGGGAACGCAACCTATGTCAAGATCATCGAAAAGACCATGCTGACAAATCAGTCCTACCTTGCGGTGATCAAAGTGGGGAAAGACTATCACCTGGCAAGCGTGACTTCCGGTGAAGTCAAAATCCTAAGGGACCTTGACCGGAAAGAAATCGAAGAAGTACTAGAGGAAAAAAGAATGAAGCTTGAGGAAAATCCTCTGGCGAAATTCTGGAAAATGAGGAAAGACAGTGAATAAGAAACGTATATGGGTCCTTTTCGCCTTTGTAATGGGATGGATGTTTCTTCTTGGAAGAGCAGAAACCGTCTATGCGCTCAATCTGGGTGATCTTGGCATCAACTTCAACAATTCGGATAATTCTCCCCAGGCCACGGTGGACACCGTAAGGATCTTCATCCTTCTGACGGTCCTCACCCTGGTGCCCGCCTTTGTCATCCTGACCACCTGCTTCACGCGGGTGGTGGTGGTTCTTTCCTTTTTAAGAAATGCCATGGGGTCTCAGCAGACACCGCCCAATCAGGTCCTCATGGGACTGGCTCTTTTCATCACCCTGTTTGTCATGACTCCGGTCTACAATCAGGTCATGGATCAGGCGGTGACGCCCTTTCTGGAAGAGACCATGACTCAGGAAGAGGCGCTGGAAGCGGGAGCGATTCCCATCAAGCGGTTCATGCTGGAGCAGACAAGGGAAAAGGATCTGGCGCTCTTGATGAGAGCTGGGAATCTTGAAAACATCGAGGATCCCATGGACCTTGCCCTGACCGTGATCATTCCGGCCTTCACCATCAGTGAACTGAGGCTTGCCTTTAGTATCGGATTCATCCTGTTTCTGCCGTTTCTTGTTATGGACATTGTTGTATCGTCGATCCTCATGTCCATGGGTATGTTCATGCTGCCGCCTGCCATGATCTCGCTGCCCTTCAAGATTCTGCTCTTCATTCTGGTGGACGGCTGGTATCTGGTTGTGCAGTCACTGCTGCGCGGATTTAGTTAAGGAGGAAGGTCGTTATGAATCAGGTTATGGCACTGGATCTTTTAAGAAATGCATTTATGACCACCATCAAGGCGGCGACGCCTATTCTTGTCATCGCCATGGTAGTGGGGCTGGTCATCAGTATCCTCCAGGCGACGACCCAGGTGCAGGAGCAGACGCTGACCTTTGTACCCAAGATGATCTCGGTCCTTTTTTCCCTGATTCTTCTGGGTGCATTTATGATGAACACACTGATGGCTTTCATGAATCAGTCTTTCGATCTCATCGATAAGCTGTAGGGAGGCAATATGTTCACACTTCAGGTTCAGGCTTTCCTCTATATCTTTGCCAGGGTCACGTCTTTCATCATGGTGGTTCCCGGGTTTTCCCATAAGAGCATGCCAAATACGGCGAAAATCTCCCTTTCTCTCATCCTGAGTTTTCTGGTCTATACAAGCATTCCAGAAATCCTCGTCCAGGAAGAGATGATTCTTTTCATGCTGGCGGTGATAAGAGAAGTCATCATAGGCCTTGCCATGGGCTATGTGGCTAAACTGATTTTTTCCGCTGTGGAG
This sequence comes from Proteiniclasticum sp., assembly GCA_035469845.1. Taxonomy (GTDB): domain Bacteria; phylum Bacillota; class Clostridia; order Clostridiales; family Clostridiaceae; genus Proteiniclasticum. Next base: position 2,836 of record DATIRH010000495.1, read on the forward strand.
ATGGCTGGCCAGCTCATCGACTTCCAGGTAGGTTACTCCATGGGGGCAATCTATGACCCTTCAAGCGGAGCAACATCCTCCTATTACGGAAGACTCTTTTACTGGATGAGCATCATGGTGTTCTTCATGCTGAATCTTCACCATACGATGCTTCTGAGTCTCATGGATTCCTTCAAGGTGGCGCTTCCGGGACAGGTGGGATTCAGAGAGATCAATCTGGAAGTAATCCTCTTTCTCTTCTCCCATTCCTTCAGAATCGCATTCAGTATAGCGGCGCCCATGCTTGTGGTACTTCTTGTGGTTGACATCGTCATGGGTCTAATCAACCGTTCGGTTCCCCAAATCAATGTCTTCATGCTGGGCATGCCGCTGAAGTCGCTTCTAGGAATGGTCCTCTTTCTCTTTCTTGCTGGTTCCTTCATGAATCATGCAGGAAGTACCTTAGCCCTCATGACAGAGTATGTTTCAAAAGCCGTAGAGATGTTCAGGTAGAGGAGCGCTTATGCCACAGCAGGATAAACATTCGAAAACCGAAGACGCCACCCCCAAACGGATCCGGGACAGCAAAAAGAAAGGGCAGGTCTCCAAGAGTCAGGATCTGGTCTCTTCTGTATCCTTTCTCGCTTTTGCACTGCTTCTGGGGTCACTGGGAACCTATCTTCTGAAAAACTCCATGGATTTCATGGGCCTTGCGCTGACTTATGATGTGGGAAGCGGCCTGACACCGAAATTTGTGGGAACGCTTCTGGTTCAGAATGTCATGAAGGTTCTCCTCATCTTTTTCCCCTTCGGACTCATTGCGGTGATCCTCGGGGTTGTGGTCAATGTGGTCCAGGTGGGTTTTCTCTTCACCATGGAACCTTTAAAGCCCGATTTCAAGAAGCTCAATCCCATTGAAGGCTTTAAAAATATATTC
>DATIRH010000496.1:0-11017 GCA_035469845.1 Proteiniclasticum sp.
GTTCTCTTCTGACCAATTCAGAAGGACAGAAGATGGGTAAAACAGTAAACGGTGCTCTTTGGCTGGATGCTGAAAAGACACCGGTACATGATTTCTACCAGTACTGGAGAAATGTGGATGACAAGGACGTTGTGAAATGTCTGAAGCTTCTCACCTTCGTAGATATTGACGAGATCGAAAGAATAGAAGCTCTGGAAGGACAGGAAATCAATGAAGCAAAGAAGCTTCTTGCCTACGAAGTGACAAAGCTTGTCCATGGAGCAGAAGAAGCAGATAAAGCACGAAGTGCAGCAGAAGCGCTGTTCGGTGGGGGAACGGATTTATCAAATGTTCCTACCGTGGAAATCAGAAAAGAAGATCTGGAGCAGCCTCTTTTGGAAATTCTCCTCGCAGGTGGAGTATTCCCTTCAAAATCTGAGGGTAAAAGAAATATGCAGCAGGGTGGAGTCAGTGTCGAAGAAGAAAAAATCACTGATATCGATCATAAATTAAAGGAAGAGGATTTTACAGACAACTATCTACTGGTAAAAAAAGGCAAGAAGAAGATTTATAGAATCCTGATCGTAGAGTAATGGCACTGTTTGCCATATCAGACCTGCATCTCTCCTTGAGTGGAGACAAACCCATGGATATCTTTTCCGAAGAATGGAAAGACCATGATCTGAAGATCAAAGAAAACTGGCTTAAAAGAATAACGGATGAGGATACGGTGCTCCTGGCAGGAGACCTGTCCTGGTCCATGAATATGGATTCCAGTAAACAGGAACTGGACTTTGTGGCAAATCTTCCAGGGCGTAAGATTCTTATTAAAGGGAATCACGATTACTGGTGGGGGAGCATCACAAAACTCAACAGCATGTACGAGAATATGGATTTCATCCAGAATAATTTCTTCGTCTATGAGGATTATGCCATCTGCGGCACCAGAGGATGGATACTGCCTGGTAGTGCTCTTTTCAAGGAAGAGGATGAGAAAATCTACAAGAGAGAAATCCTTAGAATGAGAATGTCTCTGGATAAGGCGAAAAAGGCGGGATATGACAAGATCATCGTGATGATCCATTATCCACCAGTGAATGAGACCTTTAAAGATTCCGATTTTACTGATATATTTGAAGAGTATGGAGTCGAAAAAGTCATCTATGGCCATCTTCATGGAAAATCGCTTCAACGAGTCATGACGGGATATCGTCATGGAGTGGAATATATTCTCACATCATGTGACTTTATCAATTTTGATCCGATCATCATCAAAGAATAAATAAAAGATACTGGTTCATTATAGTCTGGTAGGGGAAATGTTTCTCGACCAGCAATTTTATGGAGGTAAACATGTACAATAACAATGACGTTCTAACCATCAATGCCATCAGAGCATTATCTATTGATGCTGTAGAAAAGGCGAATTCAGGACATCCGGGACTGCCACTTGGAGCTGCTCCTTTTTCTTATGTGTTATGGGCAAAGAATATGATGCATAATCCAAAGAATCCTACCTGGTTCAATAGAGACAGGTTCGTTCTTTCAGCAGGTCACGGATCTGCACTGCTTTATTCCATGCTTCATATTTCAGGATACGACCTGCCTATGGAAGAAATCAAAAACTTCAGACAGTGGGGATCAAAAACACCAGGACATCCTGAATATCGTCACACAGCTGGTGTAGAAGCCACCACAGGACCTCTTGGACAGGGTATTGCCATGTCTGTAGGTATGGCCATGGCAGAGAGTCATCTCGCTGCAAAGTACAACAAAGAAGGTTTTGATGTTGTAAATCATTATACTTTCGCATTATGTGGTGACGGAGATCTCATGGAAGGTGTTTCACATGAGGCTTCATCTTTAGCGGCGCACATGAAACTAGGCAGACTGATCATGCTGTACGATTCCAATGATATTTCACTGGATGGAGACCTTAACAAGGCATTCTCCGAAAACGTGAAAGAGAGATACGAAGCATACGGATGGCATTACCTGAGAGTGGATGATGCGAACAATCTTGATGCTGTAGATGCAGCTATCAAAGAAGCGAAAAAGGTTCTGGACAGACCTACCATCATTGAAATCAAATCCATCATCGGAATGGGTTCACCATCAGCTGGAACTTCAAAGGCTCACGGTGCTCCACTAGGCGCTGAAGGCGTAAAGATCACAAAGGAGTTCTTCCAGTATAACCATGATGCATTTACAGTTCCAGAAGAGGCTTATGAGACATTCAGGAACCATATAGAGGAAAATGGCGTAGCAGAGAATAAGGTCTGGGATGAACTGTTTGCGGCTTACAGCGAAAAGTATCCAGAACTTGCCATTGAGCTTAAAGATGCCATCGACGGTAAGCTTCCAGAAGATTTAGTAGAGGGTATGCCAGTCTATGAAGAAGGAAAAGGCGTTGCTACAAGAAGTGCATCAGGCGATGCAATCAACTTCTTTGCGAAGAAGCTTCCATCCATCTTTGGAGGATCTGCTGACCTTGCAGGTTCCAATAAGACAGAAATCAAGGGTGCCGGAGATTTCTCACCAGAGAAAAGAGACGGTAGAAACATCTGGTTCGGTGTAAGAGAATTTGCCATGGGCGCCATGATGAACGGCGTACATCTACATGGTGGTCTGAGAGTCTTCGGAGGAACGTTCTTCGTATTCTCTGACTATGTAAGACCAGCAGTGAGACTATCCGCTCTTATGGGACTTCCTGTAACCTATGTATTTACACATGACAGTGTTGCAGTTGGAGAAGATGGTCCTACCCATGAGCCTATCGAGCATCTTCCATCCTTCAGAGCTATGCCTAATCTTTCTGTCATCAGACCAGCTGACGGAAATGAAACCATGGCAGCATGGAAAGTGGCGCTGGAATCAGAATCAACTCCTACCATACTGGCACTTTCAAGACAGAACCTGACAACACTTCCTCTTTCTGCAGCTCTTGCTGTAGAAGGCGTAAAGAAGGGTGCTTACATTGTATCTCCTTCAGATAAGGAAGTAAGCGATGCACTTCTTATTGCCACAGGATCAGAAGTTTCCCTGGCATATGAAGCGCAGCAGGAACTGAAGAAGGAAGGAATTGATGTAGCCGTCATTTCAATGCCTTCATGGGATCTGTTTGAAAAACAGGACAAAGCTTACAAAGAAAGTGTTCTGAACCCAACTGTGAAAAAGAGACTGGCAATTGAACTTGCCAATCCACTAGGATGGGAAAGATATACTGGAGACGAAGGAAAGATTCTTGGCATCGATACCTTCGGAGCATCCGCTCCTGGAGAAATCGTCATGGAGAAGTTCGGCTTCAATGTTGAAAACGTGAAGAGACTTGTTAAAGAGCTGCTGAATAAATAAGAACAGTTTTGAAAATCCAGATAAGGCATTATGCTTTGTCTGGATTTTTCTATGTTTTTTTCTTATATATTTTAATGTTCATCAGGTTCATTTTAGCTTCAAAGTGTATAATAAAAATAATATAATACAGGAGGTTTTTTATGGAAGGATATGCACTTATCACGGGAGCCACATCAGGGATTGGTCTTGAAATCGCACTGAATTTTGCAAGGGACGGAATCAATCTGATTCTGGTTGCCCGCACTGAAAATAAACTCATCGAAATCAAAGAAAAGATTGAGTCTGAATACGGAATTGAGGTGCTGATCCTAGCAAAAGATCTGACACGCGAAGAAGCACCTGATGAAATTTATGAAGAAGTGGAGAAAAGAGGAATCAGAGTAGATTTTCTTATAAACAATGCCGGATTCGGAAGCTTCGGCAGACTGAAAGACACAGATTATGAAACGGAGAAAGACCTGGTGAAGCTCAATGTCCTGTCACTTCTGCAGATGAATAAGCTTTTCGTTCCACTCATGGCAGCAAGGCATTACGGTTATGTCATGAATGTAGCTTCCCTTGCCGCCTTCATGCCTGGACCTGTCATGGCCAACTATTATGCTTCAAAAGCCTATGTGCTCAGCTTATCAGAAGCGATGCATGAAGAACTGAAACAAGATGGAATTAAAGTGACTGCCTTATGTCCAGGTCCTGTAAGGACGAACTTTCAGGAACGTGCTCAACTGCAGAAGACTGATACAGCCAAATCATTTCTCATGGAAGCGAAGAAAGTGGCTGATGTGGGGTATCTTGGACTCTTTAGAGGCAAAGCCATTGTTGTTCCTGGAACATTTGAGAAAATGGTACCTGTCATCACGAAGCTCCTGCCAAGATGCTTAGTCAGAAAGGTAAGCTTCTTATCACAAAAAGAGTAACTATAGACATAAATTTGGTATAATATAGAAGTAGAAACTCTTATGGAGACAGATTTGGGTGTGAGGTGCTGATATGGCCAATAAAGACTGGAAAACATTTATGATTCCCTACGAGCAGTCGGTAGAAGAACTGAAGGTGAAACTTAGGGCAATCAGAACTGAATACAGAAGAAAAAATGATTATTCCCCCATTGAATTTATCACGGGAAGAGTCAAGGAAATATCTTCCATGCTTGAAAAAGCCAATAAATTTGAGATTCCCCATGACCGTCTGGCCATGGAGCTGGAAGATATTGCAGGCATCAGGATCATGTGTCAGTTCGTAGATGATATTGAAACTGTGGTGAATCTTCTTCGAGGCAGAAATGATATGAAAATCCTTTATGAAAAGGACTATATCACCAACGTGAAGCCCAGTGGATACAGAAGCTACCATATGATCATCCAGTACCCTGTGAATATGGCTCAGGGAGTGATCAACGTCATAGCAGAGATTCAGATCAGAACCCTAGCTATGAACTTCTGGGCGGTTACGGAGCATAGCTTGAACTACAAATACAAGCAGAGCATACCTGAAAACATCAAGAGCAAGCTGAAAGAAGCTGCAGAGTCAGCCTATCAGCTGGACCAGACAATGCTGGATATCAAGGATGAGATCAAGGATGCGCAGAAGCTCTTTGAAGTCAAATCGGGAATTGTATCCTCTATCATGAATGATATCATCTATCTGATGTCGTTAAACAAAATACAGGAAGCATCAAGATTTCAGACTCAGCTGAACAAACTCATCGAGTATGGGGATGTAACAGACCTGAATCAGCTGCATCTTCTGGTCAGAAAAGAGATCAACCGGTTCAGATAAGAATAGAATCTCAGGCAGTCACAATGAATAGTTGACTGCCTTTATACATGCTACTTTAGTTTTATAAAATTTAATAGTATAATGGATGATGTGAATTAAGACAAGAAACTTATAGAAATGATGTGAGGAATAAATGGAACAAGATAAAGATCTACAACAAGTTAAAAGAAATGGAAATGAGATCAGGCATATGATGAATCCTTCTTTTGATGTGATGATGGAAGCTGTGAAAAAAACACCTTCCTCGATTCAGCATATCAAAAATCCACCTGTGGTCGTAATGATCACAGCCGTCAATGGCGGATGGAACAGCCTGCGGTTTATAAAAGATGCACCATACGAGGTGAACCTCGCAGCGGTGAGAAACAAGGGATGGTCCATTCAGTATGTTAAAGAGCAAAGCCTCGAACTTCAGCTTGAAGCTGTAAAGAGAGACTTTGATTCAATCCAGTATATGAAAGACCCGGCGTGTGAGGTCCAGATGGAAGCGGTGAAAAGCTTCTGGAGTGCACTTAAATATGTTAAAAAGCCCTGCCTGGAAGCAAAGGTCCTTGCCATATCAAAGAGTGAACAGGCGATCACCTATGTAGGAGATTACACTGATGAAGAACTGAAGAGTTTTCTTCTGGCCAATATCAGGATTGTAAAATACATCTATGACTCACTGGATATGGAGATGCTTTATGAGGTGCTTCAGGAGAAATTCGGAAGCGAAGATGTGTCTCCTGAATATATAAGAGATTTCATGGAACTTCAGATACTGGACATCAACAAGGTGAACTATATCAGAGACCATGGATCAAGAAGTACAAAACAGAAGCTTATTGATTACGTGCTGGGCAGATAGGAGGAGTGAACTGAAATGAACTATAAAGAAACATTTGAAGCGGTGGAGCTTGCACTCCTCAGTCGTGCTGTACCGCTGATCATAGGAGAAAGCGGAATCGGAAAGACTTCTCTTATCAAGGATTTCTCAAAGAAGAATGATATGTACCTGGTGAACATCGATGCGAATCTTCTTAAAGAAGGAGAAATTGGTGGTCTTCCCATGGTGGTTGGCGGAAAAACCTTTTATGCAACCCATCATAAGCTCATGGAGATTGATACCTGGCTGCAGAACAATCCAGGAATGGTCATGCTGTTCATCGATGAAATCAACCGATGTGATCACAGCGTGCAGCAGGAGCTCATGAACCTTATACTAAACCGTGAAATCAACGGGTATAAGCTCTCTGACAGGGTCCTTGTGGCTGCGGCCATGAATCCCACCAGCAAGATGGATTCCTTCAAGGAAACAGACTATCAGGTGGTGGATATGGATCCAGCACAGGAAGACCGGTTTGTCTGGTTCAATATGGATTCGGACTCCAAGGAATGGATCCGATGGGGAATGGAAGAAGGAACGATTCATGAGCAGGTCCTTCAGTTTATTTCGAACTTCAGAGAATACTTAAGCTACAGCAGTGACGACGAATATATTCAGGCGACACCCAGAAGCTGGGAGAGAGTATCCAATGCACTGAAAGTGTTTGAGAAGAGAAATTACGAAGACAAGACACTTTATCATCTGGTGAAGGGAAATGTGGGTACGAAGCTTGCACAGGAATTCACGAGCTTCCTTGAAGATAACAGGAATCCGCTTATTTCACCTGAGGACCTTTTTGAGATGGAAGTACTGGGACAGTTCGTCCGTGATGAAATCACCCAGGCAAGCCATTCAAGATTATATATTCTGGCGAAAAACATGATCCTGAAACTACGAGACCGTATGACGGAAAAGCATGGAGATAGATTTTCAGAAGTGCTGAATCTGATGCCGAAGGACTTAAGGATTTCGGTGATGAAGGAGCTGAAGAGCGATTATCCAGATGTTTATCCACTACTTCTCAACTCGGATACATTTATAGAGGGGTTCTTCGATTGTTATGGTAGATCTTAATTTCAACAGAGAGTTTCATGAGAACGATATGCTGATGGAGAAAAGAAGAGAATTGCTTTCTGATCTGCAGAAGTATATGGAAGAAGGGCTTCTCCGCAAGGGTTTTAATAAGGATTTCTTTACATATCTGAACGAGATTTCCTTTAAAATGCTTAATGGAGGAGAAGATTATTATGCTCTTTTTTTGGGAGATACCATTCGAGAGATTGACTTCAATCTCTCCTTTCCCACAGCCAGTGTGCTCAAAGGAAACAAGATTCATTTTCTGTTTAGTCCGCCCGTGTTTCTTCTTCTTGAGGAAAGGGAAGCTGTGGCACTGATCAAACATGAAATTCTGCATATCCTGCTGAAGCATCACGCAAGAGAAAGAATTCTGAAAAATAAATATCGGAAGCTCGCCATCAACCTGGCCATGGATATTTCGGTGAACCAGTATATCAATCATCTTCCAGCATTTGTGGAGAGAATCAATACGGTGAACATGAGATTTGACCTGAACCTGAAGACCAATGAGACCCTTGAATTTTATACGGAAGAAATTCATAAAGCAATCCTTCAGCATCCAAAAGAAGCCAAGGAACTGGCGGAATCAGATGCGGTCAACTATGAGGAAGTCCATGATCGATGGGTGGAATCAGAAGATGAAGAAAGCGATGAGGTGAAAGATAAGTTGAAGTCCACTCTTCAGATGGCTTCAAGAAACGGTATTCCGGACGAGATCCTGAGGATTGTAAATGGAAACCTCAAAGGAGAAGTTCATTGGACAAAGATCATCAAAAAAGCACTGAGAACACTCCCGAAAGGAAAAAAGAAAACTGTCACTCGCGTGAACAGAAGGCAGCCTGAAAGACTCGATTTAAGAGGGGAACTGAAAAATCATATACCTGATCTAACGGTTGCGGTGGATATTTCGGGGAGCATCGATGACAAGTCCATGAGAGACTTTTTAAAGGAAATCGTGACGCTGAGCCATGCATACAGTGAATCCATAAGAATCATCGAGTGTGACAATGAAGTCAGACGTGATTATAAAATCAAGTCTTTCAACGATATACAGCCTCTACTCAAAAGAAGAGGAGGAACAAAGTTCACTCCGGTGTTTCAGCATCTGAAAGATGAGAGTCTGAGAAATACCCTCCTCATCTATTTTACGGATGGTCTGGGAGAAGAAAGGCTTGGCACAAAACCTGGTCATTATAAGACCATATGGGTCATCAAGGGGGAGAAGCTCTCTTTAAGCGATCCTCATGGTGAAGTGATCTATCTGAAGACTTCAGTCAAAGATAATGATCCTGCCTATGGAGTTCAGGTCATGAGAGCGCTTCTGCATGACTGGGCAAGATAAAATAAGATAAGAAAAGAAAAGAAAAAGGATTGATGCATCAGTGCATCAATCCTTTTGTGTTAAATTATGAAATCAGCCGCAGCTGCTGCATGATCCGCAGTCTGATTCAGAAACCTTATTTGGTCTTAGAACCATTCCTTGTCCCATATTTTCTTCAGTAGAGAGAATCTGAAAACCATCGAACTCGTTAAACAGTCCGGCTTCCACATAAAAGGTCAAATCCTTTATTGTTGTTTCCATGTCTCCATCCTTACGTTCATCTACCAGAAGTCCGAATCTCGGACCACTGCAGGCATAGCCCGCAAGGCTTATTCTAATGTTGTTCTGTTCAACATTGTTTGATCTTAGAAAGTTCAGGAATTCATCATATGCAGAATCACTCATGGTTAGTAGCTCTTTGTTCAGTGTTTCCATTTAGTACTCTCCCTTATCTAAAAATTTAAACAGCGCATCCTGTAGCACAGGTTGAGCATCCGGCTTCGTCATCAATCTTCTTAGGTCTTAGTGACATTCCGCCACCGAAGTTCTCTTCATCAGAAAGGATTACAAATCCTTCATACTCATCATAAAGATCTTTTGATACGATGAAAGTGATGTCTTTGACCACTTCTACTACATCGTTATCAGTAGGATCGTCCACCATCAGACCAAATCTAGGTCCGCTGCATCCAAATCCTGCAAGTGCGAGTCTGACGATCTTAGGTTCAATTTCATTGCCTTCTAGAAGGTCATTGAATTCCTGGTATCCATCTTCTGAAATATCTATCATTTTAATTTCTGTCATATTCATTTATACATCTCCTCTTAATTCATATCAATATACTCTGGATTTCTATTTCATTATAGTACATCAGAGAACTTTCTTCAAATGTTTTCTGTTTAAATGAAATATCCTGATGTGCTATGGTATTATCTTAACAAAAATTCATTAAAAAGAACTGAAACTGATGAGTTGAATAATATTGATGGTTCAATCCTGACAGTGTAGATTCAGTTCCTGCAGGTAATGTGTCTGAGCATTTAATTTAGTTAAATAGTAGGATTTCGAAGTATGAATAGTGTAAAATATAAGAAAGAGAAGAATTCTGAAATTACAGATTAATCCAAGAGTTTCTGGGCAAGGGAAAAACCCTTGAGTCGGGGAAACTCAAGGGTCTATACACTGTTGTATACATAATCGTATAAAAGGGGGAAATAAGAAATACTTTACGTTTTTCGTATTTCGAATATGTTGTGTGTGTGTTATGAACTTATATTAACATAGATTGTACAAAATTGAAAGTCATTCTCAATTAAAATATTAAAACAATTTGTAAACAAAAGAGGTGTTATTGTGAACATGGACAAATTCTACGAAAAGAAGGAGTTATTAAGAATTATATTTATGCCTATTAATAATCGCCTGAAGTCGGAATTAGGATCCTCTCTTGTGGAAGTCAAGGAAGGTGAGTGGCTTTATGTAACGTTTATAACAAGTGATGGGACCATCAGGATAAAATGCAGCTCAAAAAGATTTATGATCACTGAATTCAGTGTAAAGATCAACTCAATGACAATCGATTTTATCCTTTTACGATTTGCTCTTTTTCTTAGAAGAAATGAGATTCAGATCATCAGTATCTTAAATTGCAAGGAGACGGAAATACTTCAGTCATTCCTCGAAGATTCCTATCATGACAGTACCTTTGAGTCCTATGGTGATCATAGCTATGTTGAGCTAAAGGTAGGGGATTATATTGATAAGTTCTATAAGAAATACAAGAACGGATCCTTTTAGGATGGTGTCTGGGATTTGTTACATCTTCATTAACAATGGAGCATATGCCTCTGAAAGAAAAGAATTTAGGTTAAAATGGATATAAATGAAAATACAGGAGGGCATGTCAAATGAAAATACTATCTTTTGTTGCCGATATCTTTGAAGATCTGGAACTATGGTATCCGATCATCAGACTAAAAGAAGAAGGTTGGGAAGTGGATGTTGTAGCTCTAGACAAGAACAAGACCTATATAGGAAAATACGGATTGAAGGCTGAAGCCAATAAAACCTATGATGAAGTCAAGGCCGAAGACTATGATGGTCTACTGATTCCTGGAGGTTTTGCACCTGATATTTTAAGAATTGAGGAAGGTTGTATTCAGCTGACCAAAGACTTCAATGATCAGAATAAACCCATCGGTATGATCTGCCATGCAGGCTGGGTTCCAGTTACAGCAGGGATCCTGAAAGGCAAGACCGGAACAAGCACAAAGAAGATCAAAGCGGATCTGGAAGGCGCAGGCCTTACCTGGGTGGATAAAGAAGTGGTTGTATCCCAGAATATCATTTCATCCAGATCTCCAAAGGACCTGCATGTATACACGACATCCTTTATCGACGAAGTGAAGAAATTCAAAGAGAAGAATAAATAAATAAGAAAAGGAAGAGATCCATCAAGCAAAAATACTTGATGGATCTCTTCAGTTTTTATGATTATCCTTTGATTACGATATTGACGAGTCTTCCTTTGATAACGATGACTTTAACAACAGTTTTACCCTCTGTTTCCTTCTGAATGGTTTCGTTGGCTAAGGCCAGTTTGCTGATTTCATCATCAGATGCAGAGGTAGGGATCATGATTCTT
>DATIRH010000497.1:0-1646 GCA_035469845.1 Proteiniclasticum sp.
CCCACCATAGCCATTTTACTCTTATCTAAACCATATTTGTATGCGATGCTTTCAACAACTTCTTTGTTTGGCTTCCCGATCACTTTCGGTTTTTTTCCGGTGGAAGCTTCAATCATTGCCGCCATTGCACCTGCATCAGGCATAAAGGCATCGTTCGGTAAGGGACAGTTAAAATCGGGATGTGTAGCGATATACTCGACGCCACCTGCGATATATTCGCAGGCCCCCCATATCTTATCATAGGTGAGCGTTGTATCAAATCCCAACACTACAAAATCAACTTCTGATCCGCGTTCCTTTACCAGCTGAAATCCCTCACTTTCGAACTCCTCCTCTAAAGCAGGTGTACCTAGTAAAAAGATCTTAGCTCCTTCGTGATTACGCTTCAGATATCTGGTTGTCGCTTCTCCTGATGTGAAGATTTCTTCAGGTGAGGCGACGATGCCCAAATTTCTTAGTTTCTCCACATAAATGAGTTTGTTTTTTGAAGAGTTATTGGTCAGAAAAATGTATCTTTTCCCCTTCTGTTTCAATGTATCCAGAAAAGTTAAAGCGCCATCAATTAGTTCGTTACCTAGGAATATTGTTCCATCCATATCCAGTAAGAATGTATCTTTTTCTTTTAAAATACTCAAATCGATACTCCTTTTCGGTTAACTGAAGAGATTGAATGTAAACAGTGCAATTCCCTCAGAATAAGTAATAGAAATCAGTACGACAAGTAAGGCAATAATAAACGGCCATACTTCTTTCAAGAAGTCTTCCAGCTTGACATTTAAAATCGAACAGACCGTAAACATCATTGAACCAAACGGCGGCGTCAGTCCACCAATCATAATATTAACGATAAAGATCATACCGAAATGTAGTGGATCGATACCAAAAGTTACAACAGCTGGTACAAGAAGTGGTGCTAGAATTACAAGTGCTGCTCCACCTTCAAGGAACATACCGATGAACAGAAGCAGAAGGTTGATGACCATCAAGACTACAATTGGACTATCTGTCATATTAACAATGAGCTCTGTAATCACCTGAGGGATCTGCTCCAGTGTGAGATAGTAACCGAATACTTTAGCACTGGCAATGATTGACATAACCGCACCAGTACCCTTGACTGTATCCATGAAGATCAGTGGTAAATCCTTCGGTTTCAGTTCCTTATAAACAAAGAATCCTACAATAACGGAGAATAGAACTGCAACTCCACCGGCTTCAGTCGGTGTGAACATACCCATACGCATTCCCATAATGATTCCGAATGGTATGAATAATGCCCAGATTGACTTAATGAACTGTCTGAATATTTCGCCTATATTAGCCCTTCTATCTCTGGAAGGTGTATATTTTCTCTTCACAGCGATTATATGAACTGTAATCATAAGAACGATTGCCATCAGTATTCCAGGCATATAAGCTGCCAGGAACATGTCTCCAACAGGAACATTGGCAATAAGTGCATATAAAATAAGATTCGTACCTGGTGGTATTACAGGACTGATTGCCGATGATGCAGCTGTAATTGCTGCTGAGAACGGCTTTGAAAATCCTTTCTTCACCATTTCAGGAACAAGAATTTTAGATTGCATAGCAGCATCAGCGTTAGCTGATCCTGAAATTCCACCCATCAGCGCACTTAGAAGTAC
>DATIRH010000498.1:0-4668 GCA_035469845.1 Proteiniclasticum sp.
AATAACCAAGTTCAAATGGCAGAATAATGACTTCGATACGATCTTTGACTGCCTGTCTTTTAATCAGTGTGTATTCATTGCAAATACGATCTTCCACTTTGCAGTCTACACAACTTCCAAACTTGACACATGGCGTATTCCTGTTCAACCGAACATTGTTTGCTGGTTCCGCCACTGATCGCACACGACCGATAGCCTCCTCCACAGTGTCGACAATTTTATTGATACCAATGATCACAAATACTTTTTCAGGCCCATACAGGAGCGCTGCAACGCGATTACCGGTATGATCTACATTATATAGATGTCCGTCTACGGTTATAGCGTTGGTTGAAGAAAAATAAAAGTCCGCGAAAAAGCTTTTTCTGAAAACTTCTTTCTTCTCCTCACCTGTCAGTCCTTCTTTGTAACGATCAAGAAAATTGATATTCCTCTTTCTTAAATACTCGATAAGATTCAGTTCAAACAGTGTTTGAGATCCACCTACAGAAACAAGGCTTCCATCTTGAATCTGGTTGTTCAGATAATCAGTTAACTCATCCACGCTTTTCAGATAAGTACCCTTCAAGTTATTATTTGCTAGATTCCTGATGAGTCTACCTATCTTCTCTTCATAAATTGCAAGCAAGTGCTGATCCATTCAATTACCCCCTTTTATCGTCTTTATTAGAATTATAGCCTATCAGCATCCGTATTGAAAACCTATTTTCAACGTTTTGATTTACTAACCAATAATGAATAAACATGATACAATTTAATTATTAAAAGTATGGAGGTATTTTATGATTGCAATTGTCTCCCCTTCAAAAACCATGAAGGAAGAAAAGGTCAAGATTAAAACAACAAAACCTGAATTTATAAAAGATACTAGAATATTGGCAAATGAAATGAAGAAATATGATATTGCAGGGCTGGAAGAACTCATGCACATCAGTACAGATCTGGCGACATTGAATCATGACAGGTTTCAGGGCTTTGATGAAGCTGAAGAATACCCTGCTCTTTACCTGTTTAGAGGAGATGTCTTTAAAGGAATCGATGTAGACAGTCTGAACGACAGTGAGGTTTCCTATCTTAACAATCACCTTATAATCCTTTCCGGATTGTATGGCGCTTTGAAGCCTTTGGATCAGATCAAGCCATATCGTCTTGAAATGGGTACAAAACATAAAAATAAAAAAGGGAAAGACCTCTATGCCTTCTGGGGTAAGAAAGTCAAAAAGCTCCTTGAAAAAGAATCAGAAGATAAGATTCTGATCAATCTGGCATCTAAAGAGTATTCAAAAGTCATTGTCCCCAAAGACATCAAGCTAGAGGTATATAATATTGAATTCAGAGAAAAGAAGAAGGATAAATATCCAATTGTCGCATATTACGCCAAGATCGCTCGAGGTGAAATGGCAAGATATATGGCGGTAAATAATATATCAAAAGTAGAAGAGCTCAAAGGTTTCAACTACAGCGGCTATGCTTTCAATGAAGCGCTCTCGAAAGGTAAAACGCTTGTATTCACTAGAGATCAGAAATAGCTGAAAAATCCCGTGGATCATGACGATCTACGGGATTTTGTTTTTCATGATTATTAAATTAAGAACTGAGAAGGAAATCACTTAATACGAAATTTGAGAATTCAACACCCTTTTCAGTAAAACGCAGACTATCTTCAGTATCAACCAGAAGTCCATCTTTCACATGTTTATCTATGATGTCTTTGTAGAGACTTTCCATACTGACCTTGAATCTATCCTGGAACAGCCTTTTCGAAAGTCCTTTCATCATGCGCATGCCCATAAAAACATACTCTTCAACATCTTCTTCGAATGTATTCTGATGGTCTCTTATGGCAGCTGTTCCTTCTTCTTCTATCTTTCTGATGTATCCTTCGATGGTACGTATGTTTTCCTGACGTTCACCATGAACATACTCGTGGGCGGAAGTTCCACAGCCAACATAGTCTCTGCCTTCCCAATATCTGATGTTATGCCTGCACATTTTACCATCAAGAGCATAATTTGATATTTCATATCTTTCATACCCGAAGCTTGTCAACGTATCTATAACCATGGAATTCATTTCTCTTTCGGTCTCTTCATCAGGGAGGTGAAGTTCATTCTTCTTATTTTTATAATAAAAAGGTGTGAACTCCTCAATAATCAGAGAATAGCAGGAGATATGCTCAGGCTTCAGTAGAAGGACATCCTGTAAAGTCTTCTTCAATATTTCTTTATTTTCATTTGGCAGGCCGTAAATGATATCCACATTGATATTATCAAAACCCAGGTCTCTGAGCATCAGATAATTATCTCTAAACTCATTGAAAGTATGGATTCTTCCAATATCCAGAAGAATATGATCGTTAGAAGACTGTAATCCGATTGACAGTCGATTGACACCCATTTTCCTGATTTCCTGGGCTTTTTCCCTCGTCAGATTACCCGGGTTACATTCCATTGAAAACTCATAATCATCCGTAAGCCTGATGTTCCTGAGGCTCTCTGAAAGCATTGCAAGTTCTTCAACAGATAAAAACGAAGGCGTTCCTCCCCCGATGAATACTGTGTCGAAGACCTTATCCTCTGTTTTTTTTTCGATTTCCTTAGCCAAAGCATTAAGATACTGTTTTACATACTCTCCTTTTCCAGAATAGGATGCAAAGTCGCAATAATAGCACTTCTGCACACAAAATGGAATATGAATATATAATCCGTATTTTTTCAAATTTTTCACCTATTCAACCTTCAATACACTCATAAACGCTTCTTGAGGAACTTCTACAGATCCTACTTGTCTCATACGTTTTTTTCCTTCTTTCTGCTTTTCAAGCAGTTTCTTCTTTCTTGTAATGTCCCCACCATAACACTTGGCAAGTACATCCTTACGCATCGCTTTTACAGTTTCTCTCGCGATGATTTTTGAACCTACTGCTGCCTGTATTGGGATTTCAAACATATGTCTTGGTATTACTTCTTTTAATTTTTCAACTATATTTCTTCCCTTAACATAAGCTCTTTCTTCAGGAACTATCATAGAAAGTGCATCAACTGGTTCGGCATTAAGCATAATGTCCAGTTTGACAAGCTTTGTTTCCTGATAACCAGTTAATTCATAATCCAGTGAAGCATACCCTCTGGTTCTTGATTTCAACGTATCAAAGAAATCGTAAATGATTTCATTCAGTGGAATTTTATAGGTTACAACAGCTCTAGTCTGTTCAACATATTCCATACTCACATATATTCCTCTTCTGGATTGACACAATTCCATGACCGCCCCAACATAATCTGAAGGGGTTATAATCGAAGCCTTTACCACTGGTTCTTCCATATGATCGATTTCCGTTGGTGATGGCATGTTTGTCGGATTTGTAATATGAACAGAAGTACCATTCGTTCTGAATACATTGTAGATTACTGATGGAGCTGTAGTTATGATCGGAATATTAAATTCTCGTTCAATTCTCTCCTGTACGATCTCCATATGCAAAAGGCATAAAAATCCGCATCTAAATCCGAATCCCAACGCAATTGATGATTCATATTCGAAATCCAAAGCAGCATCATTGATCTGTAGCTTACCAAGAGCGTCTTTTAGCTCTTCATAATCTGCACCATCCACAGGATAAATCCCTGAAAATACCATAGGTATGGCTTTTTTATAACCAGGCAGTGCTTTTGTTGCTGGATTCTTTGCCGTTGTCACGGTATCTCCGACTCGCGCATCTCTGACATTCTTGATACTGCCAGTGATATATCCAACATCTCCCGCTCTAAGCTCTTCTACCGGAAAATATTCCGGAACGAATACGCCGACTTCTGTAACCTCATACTCTTTTCCTGTCGCCATGAATTTCACTTTTGTTCCTGGTCTGATCGTTCCTTCTTTAACTCTTACAAAAGATACTACACCTTTATAGGAATCATAAGTAGAATCAAATATCAGGGCTCTCAAAGTTCCATCTTCGTCTCCTTCAGGTGCTGGAATATGCTCCACAATACCTTCAAGGACGTCCAATATATTCAGTCCGGTTTTCGCAGAAATTTTCGGGCAATTCTCCGCTTCAATTCCTATTATGTCTTCTATTTCTTTCACAACTTCATCAACACGAGCTGACGTCAAGTCTATTTTATTTATGACAGGTAATATTTCCAGATTGTTATCCAATGCAAGATAACAGTTTGCTAAAGTCTGTGCCTGAACCCCCTGGGTTGCGTCAACCACAAGTATAGCTCCTTCACAAGCCTGAAGACTTCTGGAAACCTCGTAGTTAAAATCCACATGGCCAGGAGTATCAATCAGATTAAGAACATAATCTCCATCCTCTCTCTTGTACACCAGTCTAACTGCTTTAGACTTAATGGTGATTCCTCTTTCCTGTTCCAATTCCATATTATCCAGCACCTGTTTATCCATTTCTCTATGTGACAAAGTGCCTGTATATTCTATAAGCCTATCAGCTAATGTCGACTTTCCATGATCGATATGTGCAACAATGGAAAAGTTTCTTATCTTTTTTTGTCTTTCACTCTGCATAACTTTCACCTCATAACTTTTTCCCAAAATATATTATACCATATGGAGACTGAGAACTGGATTTTTTCTTTTTCGAATTCTACTTTAAATGCTTGAAACTAAATGTTTATGATGATATAATACCAATGTTAAAGACTC
>DATIRH010000499.1:0-11004 GCA_035469845.1 Proteiniclasticum sp.
TAATGTTCTTGTACTTCAAGAAGATACAACTATCCACCACAGGGAAATAGAAACAAAAAAAAGACCAGAGTCACCAAAATGATGCTCCAGTCCCTATTCAATTCTTTCTATTTATTCTCATTATCCGAAAGAGCTTTTCGAACCAGTTCCACAACTTTCTTTCGGTCTTCCATGGAATCTATGATATTATAGTCCTTCGTTTCGATGATCAGAAGCTTCGACAGGTTGTAGGCTGAAAAATAATCCTCATATTCCTTATTGAGCCTTTCCCAATAATCCCTTTCCACAATCTGTTCGTAGTCTCTTCCACGGCTCTCAATTCTCCTGATGGCTGTATCCACATCCGTTCTCAGGTAGATCATCAGCTTGGGTGCCTGGATATGGTCCAGCATATTGGTCAGAAGATCCTGATAGAGCATAAACTCATCCTTTTCCATATCTCCTCCATCATGAAGAAGCTTGGCAAAGATCACATCTCCATAAATGCTCCTGTCCATGACACTGGAAGACTTGTTTTCCTGGGCTTCCTTCAACATGCGAAACCTTCTGTTGAGAAAAAAGATCTGTAGCGGAAAAGCATAACGCTTACGATCATGATAGAATTTCCCCAAAATCGGATTGTCTGTCACTGGTTCTTCAAATCCGCTTACACCCAGCTCCTCTGTCAGTATATTCATGAGGGTCGTCTTACCTGAACCTACCACACCGTCCACAACGATCATCTCATTGGGCGCATTTTTCTTTACCATGTCAAAAAACTCCTTATACATCAGTCATCACTTTCCTTTTCATCAATGTTTCTGAATCTGAATAATTTCAGTTCCTATTCCTATTTTCACTTTGTTTCTCATCTATATTCTCTTTTCTTAATTCTACCAATAATATTATCAGGATTTTCTCCTCTTTTGTTCAAAAGCAAAGAATATTTTTCGGCTCAGAGATTACTCAGTTTTCAATTGATCATAATGAAGAAGAGGAATCCCCATTAAGACAGGGATTCCTCTTCGTTGGTTGAATAATTCTGTTACATGGTTTCCATTTTCTATTTTCTATTTCTATTTCTATTCTCATTGTTCTTATATTGTAAGAACTTCTTATAAGGCTAGCTTCAGAATCTCTAAGACATCTTCTTCGCTAAGCTTCATCAGTCCACCTATGGAGCCTCTCATCATGGCATTGCTTGCCATAACCTCCAGCTTCTCATCACCGATGTTTCTCTCAGTCAATGATACAGGCGCACCAATCTCCTTCAGGAAATTCTTATAAGCTTCAATAGCCATCACTGCAGCCTTCTCTTTGTCTTCCTCTTTGATGTCGAAGATTTTATCCCCGAATCGTGCGAACTTATCCACATCATTCTTATAGACATGCTTCATCCAGGCAGGCATGACCATGGCAAGGCCTTCTGCATGGGCGATATCATAATAAGCGGATATAGAATGTTCTATTCCATGGGATGCCCAGTCTCCATCACGGCCTAAACCGTTCAGGCCGTTGAGCGCTAAGGTAGCTGCCCAGGCAAGATTGGCTCTTGCTTCATAATCGCCAGGGTCTTCTACAAGCTTTCTCACAGAAACCATGGTGGTTCTGATGATGCCTTCAGAGAATTCATCCTGCATGAGGGTTCCCTTTGTTCCGTCAAAGTATTCTTCCAGCACATGGGTGATTGTATCCACTGCGCCATTTACCGTCTGATTTCTAGGCAGTGATGCCTGAACAGAAGGATCTACGATGGAAAGTCTTGGATAGGTGAATTTTGATCCCCATCCCCATTTCTTCTTCTCTTCTTCGTTGGTGATGACACCACCGGAATTCATTTCTGAACCTGTGGCTGAAAGGGTAAGCACGCCATAAATTGGAAGCGCTCTTTTGGGTGTCACTTTTTTCTCATAGAAATCCCATGGATTTCCATCATAGTAATATGCCGCTGCAGAAATCTTGGATGTATCAAGGACAGATCCTCCACCCACAGCAACAATGGCATCCACTTTTTCCTTCTTCATCAGGTCCACTGTCTCTATCACTTTGGACAAAACAGGATTCGGCTTCACGCCACTCATTTCCACGTAGTCAATGTTATTATCTTTCAAAGACTTGATCACTGTGTCGTAGACACCGTTCTTGAAGATAGATCCTTTTCCGTAGAGAAGGAGCACCTTCTTGTCTCCGTATTCTTTAATGTATTTTCCTATATTCTCAATTGTACCCTGGCCAAAGACCAGTCTTGTGGGATTGTGAAAATCAAAGTTTTTCATATTATTCATCTTCCTCCTTTAATAAATCAATAAAGCTCTTGACGATCTGGGCTGTAAAGCCCCAGATGACGATATCACCGTACTTGTAGAAGTACTGCTTGTTTACTGCTTTCCTGAAAGGATAGTCCTTCCCGTTCTCAATGAGATGGTAAGGAAAGTCTTCTCCCATTTTTGCGGTCAGATCAATTTCGTAGATCAGCGGACTTTTCTTTTCAAAAAAAGACAGTGGCACAAAGATCAGTCTGTCCACTTCATCGGGATTTGGCTGAAAGTCCGAACGGTTTACTCTGGCTACAAATGGATACATGGTCTGTCCGTAAGGACTGATAAAATAATCCATGGGACCGATGAGATCAATCTCCTCTCTATCTACTCCAAGCTCCTCTATGGTCTCACGGATAGAAGCTTCTAATGGAGATTCTCCCGGATCGATGGAACCACCTGGAAGACAGATATCCCCGGGCTGACTCTTCAGTGTGCTGGCTCTCTTTTCAAGAACCAGATGCTCTTCTCCTTCTATTTCTGTAATGAGAAGCATCACTGAATACTCTCTTCTTTTCCCGAGGGCTTTGGGTCTGCGGTTTTTGAATATGTCTATGGATTTCAAATTACTCACCTGTTCTTTTATTTTAATCGCACCTACATTATAACAGATATATTGTTACGATTTTGATGAAAAATTTGTCACTTTTAGGGTATAATATTCATAGTGTGTTCAAATAGAACTTTTAATTTTCATTATATAGTCCAATACACATAGATTGTACTAAACAAGAGGAGGATCCCATGAGAAAGATACTAAGAAAACTACCCGCACTACTTCTACTTATTATTTTCATATTTCCAGCCATCACAGTAAAGGCAGATATGCCCGAGATCAATGGGTCAGCAGCCATCGCATTTGATATGGAAACGGATGAACTGATCTATACAAAAGACATCGACAGGAAGGTTTATCCAGCCTCCATCACAAAACTTCTGACAGCATTGGTATTCTCGGATCATTACTCCTCAAAGAAAACAGAATATCTTCTCTATCCTCAGGAGGGAAAACTCGTGACCCCCTATGCAATCTACTGGAATCTCAGAAACATTCCTGTGGGCACGGAAATCTCTGCAGATGATATCATGCATGCCCTACTTCTGGAATCCTTCAATGATGCCTCCACGGTCATCGCACTGAATATTTCAGAAACCGAGGCAGACTTCGTGAAGCTCATGAATGACAAGGCGAAAGAACTTGGTATGATGAACTCGAACTTTGTCACCTCCAATGGACTTCATGATGACAACCACTACACCACCGCCTATGATCTCATGCTCCTTCTGAAAGCTTCCTACAACGATCCTTGGATCCGTGAAGTATCCATGAAGCAGAGCTATGAAATGAAGAGCAAAACCGAAACGCTGGGACTGCTTGAAAACAGAAACAAACATATCGGTCTTTTAGGTAACATCATGGGAAAGACCGGTTTTACAGGGCAAGCGGGCAGATGCTTTGCCGGTGTCTATGAAAGAGACGGGAAAGTCATCGGAAACATCATCCTTGACAGTGCCGATGACGGAGTCAATTTACAGGTATTTGAAGAAACAGAAATGATGGTCAATGCCGCTTATAAGGAAGAGAAAGTCATCAAACTTTCAAAATCCCAGGAAGTAGGTGTCATCACTGTTTCCTACAGACCCTACAAGATCGTGGGTCCTACGAAGGAGATAGAAGTTCCTGTGAAGTCCGCGGACACCATCTCCTACTACGGAAATGATGTCAATCTGAGTGAGACGGAACTGAAGCTTACCTATCTCGACCTTTCCTCAGAAGCGATCAAAGAGAACACCGTTGTGGGAACCGCCACAGTGAATGAAAGACTCATCACAAAAAATGTGAGCCTGGTTTCCACTGTGGATGTGAACGATAAAATATTAAAGACCCACCTCTTCAGCTATATCCTCATCGTTTTTTTCAGTATTGCCTTTGTGGTTCTCGTTCTTGCTTACACCATCAGTAAGAGAAACAAAAAAATTGCAAGAAGACGAAGAATCGAATCAGCCAGAAGATCCAATAAATATGTGGATGATTCAAGGAGAAATCGCTTTAGATAATACAATGCTGACGAAAGGACTGAGTTACATCGGTCCTTTTCTTTTCACTAAAATGTAACACTTCTATTTAAAAAACATGTAATACTGTGCACAATTAGTAAAACAGAATGTTTCGCAATTTGCAAAATGAACTTTCGATTAAGCGAGGTGACCGATCAGATGACTAAAAACAGCGGTAATCAGAAAGAATCAAAAGAAGAAATATTAGTCTATCCCAAAGACGTAAAGATCCCAAAAAGAAAAAAGAACAATACCTTACTAGGTGCACTTTTCCTTTTGCTCGTCAGCCTGGTCCTTTTATGGGCCTGCGGAATTTTTACTGATGACGAAGAGAAACCTGTTCCCATAGTGGATAACGGCGTGGAAACTCCACAGGACCAGCCTGAGGAAACGCCTGCTCCTGATGTTACTTATCTTACGCATGAAAAGGATCCTGACAGCGAGAAGTATGAGTTTCGCGCTGCGTGGCTGCCTTCTGTAAGAAATCTGGATTATCCGGAAAGACCTGGAATGACTTCAGCTGAGCTGAAG
Source organism: Proteiniclasticum sp. (assembly GCA_035469845.1). Lineage (GTDB taxonomy): Bacteria > Bacillota > Clostridia > Clostridiales > Clostridiaceae > Proteiniclasticum. The sequence continues at coordinate 4,887 of DATIRH010000499.1, forward strand.
GAATCCTTCAGGAAAATTCTGGATGTCTATGAACTTTACAATCTGAATGCTGTGATCATGCAGGTAAGACCTGCTGGAGATGCACTCTACCTATCAGCCTTGAATCCACCTTCTGTATACGTCACCGGAGATCTTACAAAAGATCTTCCCCTTGATCTTCTGGAGTTTGCCATAGAAGAAACCCACGCAAGAGGCATGGAACTTCATGCCTGGTTTAATCCCTTCAGAGTCACCGTGGAAAAGCGTGTAGAGACCACAGAAGAAATTCTTTCAACGCTCCATGAAGACCACCATGCAAGACAAAACCCTTCGCACGTTCTCCGTTTTGATGACAAGCTTTTCCTTGACCCTGGTCATCCGGCGGTTCGGGAATTTGTGATAAACAGCATCATGGAAGTGGTGAGAAACTACGATATCGATGCTGTGCATCTGGATGACTACTTCTATCCCTACCGCAGCTCGAAACTGGATGAGAACGGCGAGACCGTTCCTTATCTCTTCGGAGATGAAGAAGAGGATTCCATGACGTTCCTTTCCAATAAAGGAGACTTCACGGACATCAAAGAGTGGAGAAGAAACAATACTTACACTTTTATGAAGGACTTAAGTAAAAGCATCCATGACCTGAAACCTTACGTGAAACTGGGTATCAGTCCCTTCGGCATCTGGGGCCATAAAGAGGAAACCGACGGAATGGGTTCCAATACCCCAATATCGAGTTCTGAAACCTATACCCACCAGATATTCATCGATACCAGAAAATGGATCAGCGAAGAACTCATTGATTATGTGATTCCTCAGATCTACTGGAACTTCGGCGAAGCTGCTGCTCCCTATTCCGTTTTAGCCAAGTGGTGGAACGACCAGGTGGAAGGCACCGATGTAGACCTCTATATAGGACATGCAAACTACAAAGCCTATGAGCAGATTGAAAACCCCTTCTGGCAGGGAGACACCCTCATAAAAGATCAGATCTCCTATAATCACTCTCTTGAAAACATCAGAGGAAGTTCCTTCTTCAGCTTCAGACATCTCACACCAAACCGCAGCGAATTCAGCGGTTCCGGAAAAGAAGCCCTGAAGAAAAATAATGAAGCCATAAGAGAACTCTATAAAAATATAGCGCTGATTCCTAAAAATCGTAACATCATCGATGCAAAAGCCACTGCACCAGTAGACGTGATCATTAAAAATCAGATTCTCAGTTTCAGGGATGGTTACGAAGGATTTGATGAAAGCGAAAAGACGAGATATTTTCTCATCTATCAGTTCCCGAAAACGGATCTTACTCCTGAGAACCCCAACTACATCTACAGAAAGATCCCCATGGGTAAGAACGTCTCAAGCTACAGCCTGAACCATCTGGATATGGAAAACTATACTTATGCCGTATCCGCCTTCAACAGGCTCCACGAGGAGAGCAATATCGTTTTGCCAAGGGAAGAATAGAGTAAAGAAAACAACTGAAAACAAAGAAATAAAATGCAGGAAGCACCTCACTGATCAAGTGAGCCTTCCTGCATTTTTTCAGATTTTGTATTCATGTTACCATTCACAGTTCTATCAGAGAACCTGAATTTAAGTGGATTTCAAGAGAATTCCGCTACATCAGTTTCTCTCTGCATTGAGCTTATGGATAAGCTCCACAAGTTCTCTTAAATCATCCACCACATAATGAGGCTCTTCCTTCTTTATGCTGTCTGGATGAATCATGCTGTAGGATACCGCAACGGACGTTGCGCCTGCTCTATTTCCGCAGAGGATATCATAGGAAGCATCGCCCACCATGATGGTGTTCTTTGGATCGATTCCGCCTAAAAGCTCACAGGCCTTGTATATCGGATCCGGTTCCGGCTTGTGCTTGAGCGTGTACTCCGGTGTGATGAGCACTTCAAAATAATCCGAAAGACCGAGCATCTCAAGACTTCTTCTGGCCATTCTTTCTCTTTTACTGGTGACGATGCCAAGCTTCAGACCCTGCTCCTTCAGCATGATCAGTGCCTCTTCCACACCAATGAAGGACTGGATCATCCTGTCATGGTTTAATTCGTTGAACTCTCTGAAAAAAGGAAGAAATTCCTCCGTATTCTTTGAATACTTCTTCAGGCTGTTTTCAAGGGGTTCTCCGAAAAGACTGTAGATTTCCTGGTCAGACACCTCAATCATCATTTTATCGTTAAAAAGCCTTCTGAAAGACTCATAAATCAGTTCATTGGTATTGGCTACAGTGCCATCCAGATCAAATAATACTGCTTCTATCATATATTTCTCCACCTTATCCTTTGTTTTCGATGTATCTATTATACCAGAGATTTGAAAACTTCAATCTGATCTTTCTTACGCAGGCAAGAATTGAAGATTCCATATCCATGAGGATCCTTGAGGCTAGGAAAGTGGCCGATTTTCTTCTAAGCCCATCTCTTCATCGATCTGCTGCTTTTCCACACCTTTTCTAAGGTTTTCCATTCTCAAATCAAGCGAGGCACTGATTCTTGAGCATTCACTGAGTTCATGAGCCATCTCTTCCGTGAAAAACACTTCCTTCTTGTACCTGAGCTGGTGCTCCAGACTCGCCCAGAAATCCATGGCAATGGTCCGGATCTGAATCTCCACTTTCATTCTCTTCTTCTCACGGGCAAGATAGATGGGGATCGTGACAATCAGATGCAGACTTCTGTATCCGTTGTCTTTCGGCTTCTTGATATAGTCCTTTTCTTCCACAAGTTCCAGATTGTCCTGCATGAGTAGTGCATCCCTGATGGCATAGACATCTTCTGGAAAGGAACAGATTACTCTGACCCCTGCCACATCATTCAGATTCTCCTCAATAGACGGAATGGATACAGGAAACTCTCTTCTCTCCAGTTTTCCGCGTATGGAAGAGAGCGATTTTATTCTCTTCCTGATGCTGCTGATGGGATTGTGATCCTTATCCCAGGAAAACTCCTCATTCAGCACATGGAGTTTTGTTTCAATTTCCATTGTGGCGCAGCGGTAATAGGACATGAGTTTTGAAAACTCCCTGGACTTTTTCTGTGCCCACTCCATGGTTTCTCCATCAACGATCTTCATCATCTTATTTCTGTATTCTTCGTCTTCATTGTTCCAAACTGTCATCATATGCTCCTTTACGCTTCATTCTTCTTCTTAGCATACCGCCTCTTCCTGAAATTTAGATAAAACGCAGAGCATATTTCTTCTTGAAAATAAAACTGCCGTTAAGTTTTCTTAAGCTAAAACTGATATCATGAAGTTGAATCCTGTGATCATGCTAAAGATATTCAATTCTTATGGGTTTCGTGGTATGATTTTAGAAAATAGAAAGACAGTAGGAAGTAGAGGAAAATAAGAATGAAACTGAAGAATTTACCCATTTATGATCTCTTCGCCATAGCAGGCATATTTATCCTGATTTATACAGGATATTCCATCATCGCAAATGTTCTGATCGGAATATACCTGATCTTTACCGTGTACAGAAACTATCCCACCATTTTAGCAACCAAAGGAAGCAGAGCTTACAATGCAGGGAATACGGATATCGCGATGATCAATTTCGAAAAAGCTGTGAAGCATCCCTTTGCGAAGCCTTACATCAAATCAAGCTTCGGATATGTGCTTCTAAGAGAAGGTAGACTGGATGAAGCAGAGCCCTATCTACTGGAAGCCGCCAAGATGAAGACAAAAGACGAGCGTTTCAGGTACAACAATATCTTAAACCTTGCCATACTGAACTGGAAAAAGGGAGATGTGGAAAAGGCCATAGACATCGTGGAGGAGATCAGAGATGAATACAAAAACTCCATCATGTACGAGATCCTCGGATACCTCTACATCGCCAAAGGCGACTTCGTAAAAGCCCTTGAGTTCAATAAGGAAGCTTATGAGTACAACAAAGACGATAATGTGATCACTGACAACCTGGCTCAAGCGCACTTCTTCCTAGGTGAATATGATGAAGCTGAAAAGCTCTATGAAGACACCATCGACTACATCAAATTCCCGGAAGCCCATTACTACTATGGTATGATCAAATGGAAAAAGGGAGATTACCTTACCGCTTACCAGGCACTGGAAACATCCACACGGTTAAAAGTTTCTTTTCTTTCCATCGTGGACAAGGAAATGCTTACCAGCAAGTTTGAAGAACTGAAAAAAGAAATGGCTGAGAAAGGCCTGGACGTTGAAACCCTGAAAGAAGAACAGAAGAAACTGGAAGAAGAGAAAGAAGCCCAGGAAAAGCTTAAGAAAGAGCTGGAAGAAGAATCCTATAAAGATGACAAGAAAAATGAATACAAGGTAGACTAAGCCTTGTTTCAGACCGAAAATAAAAACCTTGATACAAAGAGACAAGGGCCGAAAAAGCTGCAGATCGCATCTTTTTCGGCCCTATTTTTATCTCTGCGTTTATTGGGGTCCATTCTTTCTCCAATTTCTGCAAAGATCACTTCTTAGACTGTTATCTGCTTCTCTGCCTCTTTTCTTCTTCTTTTCCACTGGCACCTGCACTTCAGTAAGCCAGTCCTCTTCGGACTCTTTGTTCCAGATTCCGTCGATGAAGCTCTCACGGGGGTTATCCAACGCTTTGTAGCCATTTTCCTCGATCCAGTCATAGAGATAGGCATAGGCTTCGCCCAGTCCCTCATAGGCTCCTTTATGCATTACCGCAGCCACTGTGGTTCTGGGAAGCTTTGCAAAGGTGATTCCATTGCCTTCTACGCCAAAATCCGTCACGGCTTCACAGAGCTCAAAACGGATGTCCTTCTCCCTGTATTCTCCGTCAAGATAGACATTGAAGCAGTACTCCGGTACTGCGCAGGAAAGTCCAGGATTCAGTTCCATGACTTCTTTTCCCACCGCAGGAATCACTTGAAACATCCCCTTATAGTCAGGCACCTCCAGTTTCTTCCGATAGATGATCACCTCTGGTATTTCTTTGATCAAAGCAACGTATTTCATATTCAAGTCCTCCTCCTGATTTTTTAGAAAGGTACCGATTCTTCTGATCTGATCTTCCAGGATCCTTTGTTCTTTAAGCAGAGCCTCTTTCTTCTGCTTCAGAAGAAGGTCAGGATTTTCCCCTTCAACGAGTTTCCCGATTTCCTCAAGAGAAAGACCCATCTGCTTGTAGCTTTGAATCTTATGAAGCTTCAAAAGCTCTTTTGTGGAATAGTAACGATATCCTGAATCAAGGTCTATGTAGGAAGGCGCTAGCAGTCCAATTCTTTCATAGTACCTTAGCGTTTTTACCGTTGTCTTTCCAAGTTTTGAGAACAGTCCGATCTGAAACATCACATCACCTTATTTCCTTTCTATCATCATCGTAGCTTCTGCCCTTAGGGGAGAGTCAAGAACTATATTTCGTAGGTTCCAAGGATTTCAGAAATCTGTGTATCCTTGTGTATTTCACTGGCTTCCTCAAGAAGCCTTTGATGGTTCTCTTCAGGCAGATGGGTGAGAAGAAGCTTCTTCACGCCGCTCTTCTTAGAGACTTCTCCTGCTTCTCTTGCATGAAGATGATGCTTCATTCTGTAGGGCTCATAGGAGCCGTAGCTAGCCTCGCAGAGAAAGAGGTCAGCATCCTTGCATGCTTCGTAAATACCATCACATACGCCTGTATCAGCAGAATAGGTGAACACTTTATCGTTATGGGTGCATCTCAGGGCATAGGTCTCAAGAAGATGCATCACCTCTATGAATTCGATGGAAAGCTCTCCCATGGAGACCTTCGTGTTTTCTTTGATGACATGAAACTTGAAAAGATCATTCTTCGTCAGTTTCTCGAAAAGCCACCTAGGCATTTCCGGTGTATAGAGATCAATGGCAGGTACTTCTTCTCCCATATATTTCAGTCCTTCCCTTTCATACCTGAACAGAAAAAGATCTGATATATGATCAAAATGATGATGGGTCAGGATGATCGCATCGATTTCTGAAAGCTTCACCAGCTTCTTCAGATTGAAAATGCTTCCATTGCCCATATCAAGAAGAATCTTTTTGCCATCCGCTTCCAGAAGATAGGAAGAGCAGGCGCCTCCTGCGGAGGCAGTAGTGGAATTATTTCCCAGCACGGTAATCTTCATCTTTTACACTTCCTTCTAATTTCTTGTTTCTTTTT
>DATIRH010000500.1:0-6437 GCA_035469845.1 Proteiniclasticum sp.
TTCAGCTTGCGGGAATCGTGAAAAATAGAGGCAAGAACCTCAGCGAACTGGCGTCCATCATGAGAGAGCTGCCACAGGTGCTGGTGAATGTGAAAATACCGAACGAAATGAAGACGATCCATGAAACAGACGAAGAAGTGAGAAATCTCATCAAGTCCGTGGAAGACAAGCTGCAAGGAAAGGGAAGAGTGCTTATAAGACCTTCCGGAACAGAGCCACTCGTAAGAATCATGCTTGAAGGCGAAAACCTTGAAGAAATCAGAGTAGCTGCAGACACCATTGCGGACCTGATCAAGAGTAGAATCTGATCAGAAAAAAGGATCTGAAATAAAAAAAATATGGAGAACGGCATCATTTGATCAAGTGATGTCGTTCTCCTTTGAGAATTATTTGTTTTGATAGTGAAATGTTATAATTTCGCAATCTTTTCACGGGATACATATGTTTTAATTAATTATAGGATCAAGGAGGTGAAGCCATGAAGAAGATAGCATTGTTACTTTTATCTCTTTTTCTTCTAACTGCATGCACTGCAGAGGAATCTGCAGGAGATAGTGTAGCGCTGGAAAGAGGTATCCCAGAGACGACCATGAATCTGGAAGCACCCATGATGGAAATCATGAACTTCAGAACATCGGATGCACTGGACATGGTCAGTGAAAATCGAATCATAAGGACCTATGAGGAATTCAAAGAATACAATCAGGATTATGCAATTCTGGAGAATCCGTTCTTCATTGATGATTTAAGCCTCAATAAGCTGCAGAAAGTCGATGAATCGTATTTTGACAGAGTAGGGGTTGTGGCTGTGATCCTCGTTGAGAGTTCCGGTTCCAATTCTGTAGTGGGAGAAAATCTGGTGATCAATGACAATATCGCCGAAGCTTTCATCAACAGGACAGTAGCGGAAATCGGTACCATGGATATTGCTACAAGGCATGTACTATTTGCTGTCAGCCAGGAAGAACTTGAAAATGTAGAAGAGGTTAAAGTGACGATCAGTCTCAAATAGAAGTAACATAGGAAGCTGCAAAGGATTATTATATCCTCTGCAGCTTTTTATGTTGCCTTGCTTTAAACGTGTGAAGGTATAATCCGGAGAGTCTGTATATAAACTATGTAAACTCAAAAATATCTTTGATGAGACAAATAGAAGTAAGACTAATTTATACCGAAATAGGGTAGAGCGTGTAGAATGAAAATGGACTTAAGAATTGGATGGCTCTATTTGAAGGAAGTTTGTACTATAATAGAAGAAGTGATGAGTAAATCTGATGGTAGACTGCTCATCGATGAGGAAAGAAATCTGTCCTTTAAATGGGATAGTAAAAGTGGAATAATGATCATAATTAACCATATAGGAAGAAGGAGGGTGCTTCATGAATGAGATAAGACTGCTGCATGTTGCTGATGTGCACTTAGGTTCGGAGGTTGCTACCATTGCTGAAAAACAGGATGCAAGAAAAAAGGAGCTTCTAAGAACGTTTCGAAGGGTCACGCAGCTTTGCGTCGAAGAAAAAATGGATATTTTGTTTGTTTCGGGAGATCTGTTTGAAGGAGCCAATGTGGATCCTCAGATTGTAAGATCTGTAAAAACCTATCTGGAAGAAATTCCTTCCAGGGTATTTATTTCACCTGGAAATCATGATTATATGGCCATGGATTCACCCTATGCGGATGAAGACTGGCCAAAGAACGTGAAGATTTTCAGAGGGGATATGGAGAGAGTGGTGCTTCCCGAACTGAAAACCGCTGTCTATGGAGCTGGGTTTGAAAGCACTTATGTGAGAAAAACGCTTTTTGATCATCAGCTTCCTGTAGAGGAAGACTACCTGAATCTGTGCATTATACATGGAGACCTGGTTTCAGAAAATCAGCCCAGTGATTATCATGGTATTACGCCGTCGGTTCTATCAGGAAGCAAAATGGATTATGTGGCACTAGGCCATATTCATCTGAGATCACCCATACTGAAAGCAGGGAAAACCTATTATGCCTATTCAGGATGCCCAGAAGGCAGAGGCTTTGATGAACTGGGCGAAAAAGGGGTCTATCTCGGCAGCATAAGCAAGGAGAAGATGGATCTCAAGTTCAGACCGCTAAGTCAAAGGATGTATCTCATCGAGGACATAGATTTGTCAGATGTTCAAAATGAGATTGAAGCGGAGAAGAAGATTCTTATAGAGCTGGAGAAACGATACGGGAAGACCTATGATCAGCATTTCTACAGAGTCAAAGTGAAAGGCACCTTGGAGAAGGACCAGATCATTCCATGGAAGAATGTGGAAATGGCACTAGGCGAAGAACTTTATTCCATCAGACTTGTGGATGAAACAAGAATTGCTGTGGATTATAAGGAAATGGCAAAAGAAAGATCATTGAAAGGATATTTCGTGAAGAAGCTTCTGGAAGAACTGGATGAGGCTGAAAAGAAAAGGGATGAGAAATCTTTGGAGAAGATACAGAAAGCATTGGACTACGGCATGAAAGCATTTGAAGGGCAGGTGGGACTCCGTGATTATTAAGAGTGTGAAACTGGACAATTTCGGAAAATTTGAAGGATATTCATTGGAACTCGGATCTGAATTCAATGTGATCTACGGGGAAAATGAAGACGGAAAGAGTACCATCATGTCCTTTATTCTTATGATGTTTTATGGACATGGGGGCAGGTCCTCGGACCTGTCCAAAAATCCTCGCAGGAAATTCAAGCCATGGAATGGAAAGGATATGAGAGGCAGAATCTTTTTCGAACATGAGGGGAATAACTACAGACTGGAGAGGACATTCGGAAACAGCAATACAACAGATGATGTTTCACTCTGGAATGAAGATACTTCTGAGAAAGTGAAGCTTTCTTCGAAATCAGACCCTGGTGAAGTGTTCTTCGGCGTAGGAGAAGAAGCCTTTTCAAGAAGTGTATTCATAGGACAGGGCGGAACGCTTCTGAGCACATCAATGAAAAAAGACGAAATCACAGAGAAGCTTCTTAATCTGGTGACCACAGGCAGTGAAGAAGTGAACTATGAAGAAGCTCTTGGTAAGCTTCAGAGTCAGGAAGAAATACTGGTATCGAAAAACAGAAAAAACGGGCTTTTCATGAGGACAAAAGAGGAGCTTGAACATCTCGCCATGGAGAAGCGTCAGGCCATGACAGACGAAGAGGACAAAATCGGATATCAGAGCCTTGTCGAAGAGAAGCAGGTTCTTCTGAAGGAAGAAGAGAAGAAGAGAAAATCATTGGAAGACAGCTTCGAAGGATTTTCACTATACAGTTCCATCAGAGAACATGAAGAAGCCATAAAAAGAGAAAAACGAAGAACTGAACTTCTTCATCAGCTGGAAGAAACTGAAAAGAAGCTGACTACTCCTTTCGGGAAGATCGAGGATGTTTTTGTGGAGAAGGCGGAAGAGAAGCTGAAGTCTTTAAGCGAGCTGGTGTCTGAAGGGAAATATATAGGAGAAGAACTTGAGGAATCGCAAAGACTTCTGACAGAACTGAAGGAAAGCGTGCCCATGGCCGTATCTGAAGAAACTTTTCAGAATGCGTTCAGAATGGATAAAGAAAGAAGGGTGCTTACGGGTATTCTGGCAGAAAACAAGGATCTTCTGCGCGAACGGAGCGAGAAGGGTGAGAAGCAGGAACGCATCAAAGATCTTCAAAGAGAATACAATGAAACGAAACGTAATTATCATATAGAGGAACTTGACCTTCTTAACCTGAAAAAAGAATATGAAGCGGTGGAGAAAGACCACGAAGACAGAGTACGGGATCTGGAAGAGCTTAAGAGAACGCAAAGTGCACTGACCGGGAAGGCTGAAAACAAGTCTTCCTACCTTGTCCATAAAGAAAATGATCTTCTGGAACTGGAAAAAGAACAGGAAAGCCGTATCCAGGATGCATTGGAGCAGCAGGAGAAGGCAAAGAGACCTCAGGTCTATACCGATGAGATTCCCGGAGGAAGAGAAATCAGAAAGCCGATCTTTCTTTCAGCTGCAGCGGTGGCGGTTCTTGTCATTGTTCTTGGCATCACTTTGGATCCGATGTTTTTCGTGGGGCTGATCCTTTCAGCTGTGCTGTTTCTTCTTTCTTCTAAGAAGACGGAGAAGAGGACGGTGACAAGGGAAAGTCTCAATGAGAATCTCATCAGAGAAAGCGATGAAAGACTGGAGAGAATCAAAAATGAGGCTGTGAGAAAGTTTTCGGAAGAAGAAGCGGATCTTCATCAGCTTAAATCTGAAGTGGAACGCATCGGTGATGAAATCAGAAAGAATGAAGGGAACCTCAAGGAAAAAGAATCCAGTTTTCTGGAAGTGAAGAAGAACTATGAGGCAAAGAGACAGGAGCTTGATGAGAAAAAGACTCAAGTGACAAGGCTATTCGGACTCATGGAAGCTTCAGAGAAAGCGCTTAGGAAAGCGTCAGAAGGAATAGAGGAAAACCAGGAGATGGTTTCCAAGGAGGAGCTTGAAGATCTTCAAAGAGATCTTATGAAGCAGGGTGAAGAAATTGCAACGCTTAAGGAGCAGATTCAGCAGATTTTCACAGCGCTTGAATGCGAAGATCTGGATGAACTCTCCAATAAATACTATGCATACAAAGGTCATCGAGACCGTCTGGAAAGAAAGACGGTGGAGTTTGGAGAAAACGAGAAAAAGTATGAAGACTATAAAGTAAGGCATCAGAAAGCGGAAGAAGAGATCAGGCAGCATTTCAGAATCTACAAAGAACTGGATACCATGGAGGAGGCGGCCATAATCCTTCCAGCCTTGAAGGGAATCCTCACGGAGAAGGACAGAGCTTCGCTTCAGCTGGATGCTGCAGATGACCATAGAAAAGAACTTGAAATGAAAAACAGCATTGAAGAGCTGGAAGTGAAGATGCAGAATCTCAAGGAGAAAGTGGAAGTGCTTTCGCTGGAAGAGGGAACAGATTTCACGGATCTTGATGAAAAAATCAGAATCAGGAAAAAAGTGGAAGAAAAGGATCAGATCATTCAGGAAATCAGAGAAGAAATCATCTCACTGGAATCGGAAGTGCGGGAAAAGTACAGGCGGAAGAAGAACATCAGTCAGATTGAAAACGAAATTGAAGTGCTCAGTGAGAAACATGTGGAAATGGAATCGGATTATGAAGCGCTGAAGCTCGCCAAAGATACACTGATTGGTTCTTTCAACAAGATGCAGAGCACTTTCGGTCCCAAGGTCAATGAGGAGACACAGAAGATCTTCAAGAGACTTACCGATGGCAGATATGACGAAGTACTGGTATCAAGAGATATGAGTATCGCTTTTCAGGACAACGAAAGCAAAAAAATGTATGACTGGGCTTTCTTAAGCGGAGGAACCATAGATCAGGCTTATCTCTCCTTAAGGCTGGCCATTTCAGATCTGATCATTCAGGACCAGAAAAAAAGACCGCTTTTCCTGGATGATGTATTCACGCAATATGATGACAGAAGAGCTCAGGAGGGACTTCGTTTTCTCCATGAATTCATCAGTCAAAGAGAAGTACCTGTTCAGAGTGTCTTGTTCACCTGTCATGAGAGAATCGTAAACTGGGCTGAAAGTCTTCCGGATACGGTGATCAGTAAGCTGAACGATTAAGGAAGGTCTATGGTAGAATAGAAGAAAAGATTGAAATGAGGGATATTAATGAGTTCTATTTATGATGATTTCCAACTGAACCCGGTGGGACTTGGAACCAATGCAGTGGGCAATCCTGGCTACAATCCCATCAGTGAGGAAGAATCACACAATATGATTCTTATGGCACTTGACCTGGGTGTAAACTTTCTTGATACGGCCTATTACTATGGTATGGGTCATTCAGAAGAAGTGATCGGAGATGTTCTTAAGAAATGCAATGCACGTAATAAGATCCTCCTGGCCACGAAAGGTGCCCATAGATTGGAAGGTAGTGAGATTGTTGTGGACAACCATCCGGACTTTCTTACGGAAGAGGTCTATAAGTCCCTGAAAAGGCTCCAGACGGATTATATCGATATTTACTATATCCACTTCCCTGATGAGAAGACACCGAAGTATGAAGCCGTAGGAGCTCTACAGAAGCTGAGAGAAAAAGGAATCATCAAGGAAATCGGTGTTTCCAATTTCTCGTTGGAACAGATCAAGGAAGCGAACAGAGATGGATACATTGATGTGGTTCAGGATGAATACAATCTTCTGACAAGAGACAAGGAAAATGAATTCATCCCTTATCTCAGAAAAAACAACATCTGCTTCATTCCGTACTTTCCTCTGGCATCAGGACTTCTGACCGGGAAGTATACCCTAGAGACGAAAATGTCGGAAAGAAGACTGAAGAATCCTAATTTCTCCACAAAATATGAGGAGAATCTTAGAAAGATCGAGGTGCTGAAGGGCATAGCAAAAGAAAAGGACTGCGCTGTGTATCAGCTGGTTCTTGCCTGGTA
>DATIRH010000501.1:0-5581 GCA_035469845.1 Proteiniclasticum sp.
GATTGATTTGTTATTGACATATGTCAGTTAAAAGGAGTATATTATTAATAGTCAATAATTTAACAAAAAGTTTATTTTGATGAACGACAACATAAAACCTTTCTATGTTCATCACAAGCAATTATTTTAGTCTATTACAGCTTTAACCGGCTGTAAAATAAAAAATTATGTATAAGAGGGGAAGAAGAATGAACGAAGTAAAACACAGCGAAGAAAAGCAAACTGAAAAGGTCTATTCAAGACGTGACATGCTAAAAACTGCAGGTATGGCTGCTGCTGGGGTAGCAGTAGTAACTGTCATTCCATCCTTTATCACAGGATGCGCCAAGAAAACACCTGAGCTTCCTACAAAGGAAGTTCTGAACTACGAGTATCTGGCAGCAAGCGAAGATGCACCTCAGTATCCATTCCCATATCAGAAGCTGGATCCTGCCACCACCATGGAAAGAGCTTACGCTTCCTTCTTCAACAAAGGCGGATGCTGTAGAGCTGTTATCGATGGCGTCATCGGTCAGTTAGGAGACCATGCAGGATATCCTTGGAATCAGATTCCTGTTGACGCTTATGCCAATGGAGCAGGAGGATACGGAGCAGCTACACTATGCGGATCCTTAGCTGGAGCAGCAACAGCCATTGGCCTTGCAGTTCCACCAGAAGATGCTGGGACTGTTACTGCAGAGCTTTTCGCATGGTATACAAGCACAGAGCTTCCAACCTATCAGCCTGAAGTTGAAAATGAGACTGTAGTTTCAGAATCTGTCAACTGTATGGATTCCGTTGGACAGTTTATGGAAGTTTCAGGATATGCCATGGGTGACCCTGAAAGAAAAGCAAGATGTGCCGGTGTTGCAGCAGACTGTGCTGGAAAAACCGCAGAACTTCTTAATGCATATTACAAACTGTAAGAATTGATTTTCAATCCTCTAGGGAAAAGTAAAGGAGAACAAAAATGGGAAAAATAGGAATAACTGAACTGGTTCTTATCTTAACGATCGCACTGGTTATCTTCGGACCATCCAAGCTGCCTTCCATCGGAAAGTCCATCGGACTTGCCATCGGAGAGTTTAAAAACAGCGCAAACAAAATATCTGAAGATGTTATGACCAGCACTGACGACGAGAAGAAAGATGAAAAAAAGAGCGAGTAAGGATAAAGAAAGAAATCTTACACTCGTTGAGCATCTTACTGAACTGAGGAATCGAATTATCTATATGGCTGTAGCACTAGTTGCAGCCATTCTTCTCAGCTATAGTTTCTCTGAAATCCTTGTTACGGATATGATCGGCATTGTGCCTGAAATCAGTTTTGTATTTATTGCTCCAGCAGAACTGCTGCTGTCCTATATCAAGATTGCTGTCATTCTGGGCCTTGCCGTTTCATCACCTTTTCTGATTCTACAGATCTGGCTTTATATAAGTCCGGGTCTTGAGAAGAAGGAAAGAAGGACTATTATTTTTTCGCTGCTCTTTGGAGGGGTATTTTTTATCCTAGGAGCCGTGTTTGCCTATATGGTAGTTCTTCCGCTGATTCTTGAGTTTTTCATGGGATTTCAGGTGGAAGGCATCGAAGAGATGATCAGCTTCAACAGTTATCTGTCCCTTGTAGTCAATACCGTTCTCTCTTTCGGACTGATCTTTGAACTGCCGAGCATCATGGTCATCATGACCAGATTTGGCATAGTGAGAGTAAGCTTCCTGAGAAAGAACAGAAAATATATTATACTCGTCATCTTTGTGGTGGCAGCGGTGCTTACACCGCCAGATGTCATTTCACAGACACTATTAGCCCTTCCCATGATTCTTCTATTTGAACTGGGTATTTTCTTGTCTCGAATTGTTGAACGCAAGAAAGACCGGGAAGAATAATATCACAGTAGAGTAGAAGGTCATACATGAATTCTCTGTAAGGATTTAGGTACCCCCTAAATCCCTGCAGAGTTTTTTATTTTAATAATCCTAGAATTTGAAGAGGAGTATAATGAAAGAAATAATGGTTGATACAAACACAAAGGAGTTATTTTTATGAGTACGTTCAGTTATGTGGCAGTTTTTGCACTTACTGCTATGGTGGTGAATTCCCTTGGAATCTATGCCATCTATAAGAACAAAGAGTGGGCAGAGAAAAACAAGGAATATTTTATGTGCTTTGCAGCAGGCATCCTCATCACATCACCACTGATTGGTGCATTTCCTCAAGCAATCGCTAAAAACAGCGAAGCGGGTTTCTTTGCACTGATGGGTTTCATGTTCATGTATGCAACCAATCAGCTCATGAGAAAAAACGCAAAGAAGTCTGAACTGGCTTTCGGATATACAGCACTTGTCGGAATCGGAATCCATTCCTTTGTAGATGGCATGATCTACTCGGTCACATTCACACAGAGCAGTTTCTTAGGTATTATCGCTGGTACAGGACTAGTTGCCCATGAATTTGCAGAAGGAGTCATCACTTATTCCTTTCTGTCCAAGGGAGGACTCAGTGAAAAGAAAGCCATCTTCTATGCTTTTCTGGTCGCTGCATTGACAACGCCTCTTGGTGCGTTCATCATCTATCCGCTTCTTCAGAATTTCACAAGCTCGATCATGGGACTGCTTTTAGGGTTTGTAACGGGTGTGCTGATCTACATCTCCGCATCTCATCTACTTCCGGAAGCCAGTGGGCATGAAAAAGAACACTCCTACATATCCTTCATTTCCGGTGTAGCTTTTGCAATCCTGCTCTACTTCATCAAGTAAGAGTAAGTGAAGTTAAGGCAAAGGAAGCAAATCAGGAGTTGAAAGAAATGCAGGATCAGGTATAGAGATAGAAATCTATTTCTTGACGGTTGAAGGTAAATTGAATAGAATGTAATCTATAATGGCACGGATCAAATATAGGTTGGTTGGAGAAAATTCATGGAACTACTCGATTTAAGAGAAAAAAGAGACCATTTTGAAAAAGAACTGCTTGAGAAGTATAACGGAACACTTCTGACTCTCCGGGCTAATTTTCCTGGAGAAGACAAGAGACATGAGAAAGCGGATATTGCTGTCAGAATCCTTTATGAAGAGATAAGAAAGCATTTCAATCCCATCCATGAGGAAAGAATCCGGAATGCAGAAGGACTGATTCTGTTTCTACTTCTGAAAGAGAAGTCTGTTGATGTAAAAAGAAAGATCATTGAAATTGAAGAGCATCATCCTTTAGGGAGACTCTTGGACATGGATGTTCGAGATGAAACAAAAATCTGGTCCAGAAGGGACTTTGATCTGCCCGGAAGAAAGTGCTATCTATGCGAGAATCTGGCAGTTCATTGCGTAAGATCTGAAAAGCACAGAAAAGAAGAGATTATTGAACACTTCATTAAGAGAGTGAATGAATACATAGAGTAGAAGAGCGAGTAAGGAAGAAAAATAAAGAAAGAGAAGAATATAATGGATAAGTAATATTTTGAAGAAGTATTGGGCTAATGAAACTGTCGTAATGCTGAGTATAAATGAAAGTGTAGTAGAAGTGAAAATTGTTGAAGGCGCGCATCTGGGAATGAGAACCCTTATGAGCGCTTTTTTTACGTTCTGATGTGTAAAGGATAGTTCTTTTAAGTGGAAGTTCACAGCAAACAGGGTAAAAATAGACAAAAAAACATGTATTTATAAAAAACATGAATATGTCAGAAAAAAACCTCTTCACAAATCAGATTCATAATTTAAGTCTAAATTATGAATAGAATATGATGATAATGTGGGGAACGGTGTAAACGCTGTGTTTGAATGTATAGGTTTTCTATAGAAAAATACAATGTAACGGTTTCATAAAAAGTTTACTTTGAAACAACCTTATGGTATTATTAGAGTTGTCACTTATGCGAATAAGTAGATTATAAGCGTGAAATTATTTGATTTGTTAATATAATGATGAAAAAATTGCACTTTAAGGAGGAGAAATAGATGATTGAATTTAATAATGTCAGTAAAAAATTTGGCGAAGTTACAGTCTTGAAAGACATTTCATTTGAAGTCGAAGAAGGAAAGCTTGTAGTTCTTATCGGACTATCCGGTTGTGGTAAGACCACTACACTGAAAATGATCAACAGACTTGTAAAACCAACCACAGGAACAATCACGATTAATGGTGAGGATATTTCAAAGAAGGATCCCATTGAGCTGAGAAGAAACATAGGTTATGTTATCCAGCAGACAGGACTCTTTCCACATATGACCATCAGAGAAAACACGGAAATTATTCCAAGAGTGGAAAAGATCGATGATGCCAAGATCACGAAGAAAACCCTTGAACTTATGGAAATGGTGGGACTTGATGAAGCGTTCCTGGACCGTTATCCAAATGAACTCTCAGGTGGACAGCAGCAGAGAGTCGGTGTCGCAAGAGCATTCGCTCTAGACCCTGATGTTATCCTGATGGATGAACCTTTTTCAGCACTTGACCCGATTACAAGAAACTCCCTTCAGGAGGAACTTGTCAATCTGCAGAGCAAAGTGAAGAAGACCATCGTCTTTGTAACCCATGATATGTCTGAAGCCATAAAGATTGCAGATAAGATCTGTATTATGGATAAGGGTGAAATCATCCAGTATGACACACCTGAAAACATCCTGAAGAATCCGGTAAACGAATTTGTTTCCGAATTCGTAGGAAAAAACAGAATCTGGCAGTCACCAGAATTCATACGTGCAGAGGACATCATGATTGACGGAGCTATATCCTGTTCTGCAACGCTTCCTCTATCTAAAGCTCTGGATAAGATGAGAGAATCTAAAGTAAACAGTATTCTGGTCATTGATGAGCATACAAAAAGTATGGTCGGTCTCGTGAAACCGAAACAGATTGCAAAGGTGAAAGACCGTAGCATTCCTGTGAAGGACATCATGATAACGGATTTTCAGTGGGCAAAGCCTGAGGATTCCATTGTGGATCTTCTAAAGGTTGCAGAAGATAACAGTATTTCGGAAATTCCAGTCCTTGATAAAGCCGGAAAGCTTCTAGGACTTGTCACACAGAGCAGCTTGATCACCACATTGAGCCAACAGTATTTTGAAGACGGGGAGGTGCTTTAATTGAACGTATTTGATTATATATCAAGAAATTCGGATCAGGTATTGCGCCTGACTCTAGAACATATTGAACTTACAGCCATTGCAGTAGGACTTGCAGTTCTGATCGGTGTACCTTTGGGTATCATGATCAGTTACTTCAAAAAAGCAAGCAAGGCTGTTGTCGGTGGAGCTAACGTTGTACAGGCGATTCCATCCATGGCACTACTCGGACTAGCCATTCCACTACTTGGAATCGGTTCATTACCTGCAGGCGTCATCGTTATTTTGTATTCCTTGCTGCCTATCATCAAGAACACATATACCGGTATCACAAGTCTAGACAAGGGTACACTGGAAGCGGCTAAGGCCATCGGTCTTACCAGGAGCCAGGTGCTTCTGAAAGTGCAGATTCCACTGGCACTTCCAGTCATCATGGCTGGTGTCAGAATATCAGCTGTTACAGCAGTCGGTCTTATGACCATGGCGGCTTTCATCGGCGCTGGCGGACTCGGTTTCCTGATTTTCTCGGGAATCAGTACCACCAATAA
>DATIRH010000502.1:0-1915 GCA_035469845.1 Proteiniclasticum sp.
TACTTTTCTAAATCCTTCTACAGATTTTTCAGGAAGGCAGATCTCTTTTCTGGTCCATATGATGCTCTTAGTTCTGCAGTCTTTGTAACGGTCGTATTCATGTCAGGATTTCAGATTATTTCTTCTTATTCAGATCACAGCAGTCAAGACGCTTTGACCCAAATTCTTTTCTGTTTGATTCGGCTAATCTCTCTATCAGATTTTTCCACCATTTAATCATATAATCACCTCAATTACATTAAATATCTGACGAACAGCTATAAAGACGCTGTTTCATCAAGTATCTCTTTCTATAAATCTATGATAATTCATAATTGTGGAGAAAATAAGGAGACTGCGTTAACAGTCTCCTATGATGATTAATGATTTATGACTGACTTCTGCATACTGGCAGCCTTACCGTAACTGTGGTGCCTATTCCTGGGGTACTGTCAATCTTTATGGTTCCATGATGTGCTTCCACCAAGGTTTTGGTAATGGTGAGGCCGATGCCTTTTCCACCAGTGTTGCGATTTCTTGATAAATCACTCCTGTAGAATCGTTCAAAAATATAAGGGATGTCTTTCTTATCGATTCCTATTCCATCATCTTTTATGATGATTTCAGCATTTCCATCATCTTCCCTAAATACTACATCCACAGATGAACCCTGATTCGTATATTTCAGTGCGTTTGAAATCAAGTTGATCAGCACCTGATTAAGTCGATCGGAATCTCCATGAACAAGAACATCTTTTTCTATATCTGCATTGATCACTTTCTCATCCGATATAAAAAGCGGTTCAAAGCTTTCAATAACATTGGCAATGAGCTCTGATAGATTGACCACTTTCATAGCAAGTTTTATTTCTCCACTTTCCATATAGGATAGATCTCCAAGATCCTTAATGAGACTTGTGAGTCTTCTGATTTCATCCTGAAGCAGAACCAGTCTTTCTGGTGTGGGCTCCCAGACGCCATCAATAAAGGCTTCCAGATGACTGTTTACCGTAGAAAGTGGCGTTCTCAGTTCATGAGCAATATCCGAAGTGAGCCTCTTCCGCAGTTCTTCCTGTTTTTCCAGACGCATGGCCATATTTTTAATGGAATTTGCCAGTTCATCAAGCTCCACAGTGTCTGAGTCCACATCTTCAACCAGTGAATATCTGCCATCCTCAATATGTTTCGCATTTTCTCGGATTGCATAAATCGGCTGCAAAAATATTTCTTTCATTTTATCTCGGAAAAACATTCCGATAATCAGGGAAATCACAGCAGATAGCAGGTAGATCATATTTATGGTCAGGAAAAAGTTTCTGTCCGGAGAAGCCAGGAAGATACTCTTGGACCTTCCTATGATGATTACTCTTCCATCATCCCCATCCGCTGCATAGGTATATTCCCTGTAGCTGAATTTCTCAGTATCCATGTAGTTAAGTCTATCTTTAGAATTTCCGCTTTCATCAAGAGGCTCGCGTGTGCTTAGAATGACCTCCTGGTCCTCATTCTCTAGTATAACTTCCGCTTTCATGGTAAAAGCATAATGCTCAATGCTCATGAGATCCTGCTCATCCAGAAAACCATCCTCTTCCAGGAGACCCCTTGTGTACTCCGCAATGGCCTGATCATCTGATTCCTGAGATGATCTGAGATAATTGGTGAAAAACACATTCATACCAATATTGGAAAGTACTGTAATAAGAAGAACAGACGACAAAGACACCAATGAAAAATACCTTCCTAATTTCTTTCCGATTCTCATCATTTCTCGTCACCCATGAACTTATATCCTGCACCATACACTGTAACGATGTAGGTCGGATTTTTATAATCATCCTCAATTTTTTGCCTGATGTTCTTGATATGCGTGTCTATTGTTCTGTCATAACCGTCAAAATCAAACCCAAGTGCCACATTCACAATTCTTGATCTTGTA
>DATIRH010000503.1:0-3936 GCA_035469845.1 Proteiniclasticum sp.
CGAAACGTTCCTGGGCCACGACGGCGGACGCCGAGTAGACCATGACCACGCTGATCGCCAGCAGGATCTAAGTATGGCGAAGGACTCCGTATTTAATGCGGCATCCGTCATCCGGACAATCACAGGAAAAGATATGAGTGATTATGACATCCATGTGAATGTCATTGGAGGAGCTAAAATTGATGGCCCTTCAGCAGGAGCAGCCATCACGGTCTGCATAATCTCAGCAATGCTCAATAAACCGATCAGACAGGATACAGCAGTAACTGGTGAAATATCCATAAGAGGAAAAGTGAAGCCTGTAGGTGGAATCTTTGAGAAAATTTATGGAGCCACAAGAAAAGGGATTAAACATGTCATTGTTCCTTATGATAACAGGAATGATATCCCGACAGGAATGGAAGATATTAAGGTGACTTCAGTTAAGGATATTGAAGAGTTGCTCAAGATTGTATTGAAATAAGGAGAAGATGATTCATGGAGAACAGACCCCTGAGAATAATGCCCAACAACCAGGAAGCAGAGCAGTCTGTAATTGGGTCCATGATCCTGGATAAAAATGCCATTGCGTCTGTCCTGGAGAAACTCCATGCAGATGATTTCCACAGAGATGGACATAGAATTATCTATCAAGGGATATTAGATCTTTTTACAAGAGATGTCCCTATAGATCTTGTTACATTGGCTGACCACCTGAAATCCATCGATAAGATTGATTATGTGGGTGGAATCAGCTATCTTACAGAGCTGGCTTCTTCTGTACCGACGACACTGAATCTGTCGTCCTATCTGAAGATTGTTTCAGACAAAGCAATGCTTAGAAGGCTGATCAGAGCATCCACTGAAATTATGGATGACAGTTATACAAAGCAGGATGAAGTGGATGTTGTTGTTGAAGACGCTGAGAAAAGAATCTTCAATATCGCAGAGAAAAGAAACACTGGTGGTTTTGAACCGATCAGTACAATTCTGGAAAGAGGTTTTGTTGAAATCGAAAGAGTCTTCAACAATAAAGGAACCACAACAGGGATATCCACACCATTTCCGGAACTTGACCGCATGACATCCGGTTTTCAGAAAGGGGACATGGTGCTGATTGCTGCCAGACCATCCATGGGTAAGACAACCTTTGCACTGAATCTGGCTGAGTATGCAGCACTTCGAGAGGGGAAATCAGTAGCGATTTTCTCCTTGGAAATGTCCATGGAGCAGCTGGCTTATAAATTCCTTTGTTCAGAAGCGAATGTGGAGCTTACAAAGCTCAGAAACGGTGATCTTGATGACAAGGACTGGGAAAATATTGCAAGAGCTTCTGGTCCTCTTTCACAGGCGAAGATCTACATTGATGATTCGGCGGGGATTTCCGTCACTGAAATGAGATCCAAATGCAGAAGGTTAAAGCTCGAATCTGGTATAGATCTTATTATGATCGACTACCTGCAGCTCATGAGCGGTAAGGGAGAAAGCAGGCAACAGGAAGTATCAGAAATATCCCGTTCAATCAAAGCGCTAGCAAAAGAGATGGCTTGCCCGGTTATTGCCCTTTCTCAGCTCTCTAGAGCCCCTGAGCAGCGTGCGGACCACAGACCTATGCTATCTGACCTTAGAGAGTCCGGTTCAATAGAGCAGGATGCTGACGTTGTCATGTTCCTTTACAGAGATGAGTATTATAATCAGGATACTGAAGACAAAAATATAGCAGAATGTATTATTTCAAAACAGAGAAACGGTCCTGTTGGAACTGTGAAAATGGCATGGCTTGGTCAATACTCCAAGTTTGCACGACTTGATATGGTTCATCAGGATTATTAATAAAAACATTTTTAGCAGGTCTGATGATATCAGACCTGCTACTTTTATGAATATAGAGTATAATTAGAGCAGAAGATTTAATATCTGATCAGGTTGCGTGGAATGATGGAGGTAAGTGTGAGTAGAAATTTCGGGAAGACGAAAGAAAAATCGTATGGAGCTGTTATCATCAATGAAAAGGGCGAATTTCTGCTGATCAAGCATCAGAATGGAGCTCATTGGGATTTTCCAAAAGGACATAAGGAAAATAATGAAACAGATCGCGAAACTGTGATCCGTGAAGTCTTGGAAGAAACAGGATTAAAGGTGAGATTGATTAACGGATTCAAAGAGAAATCAAGATACACTCCGGTTCCCGGAGTAGAGAAAACTGTAACTTTCTATCTTGGATTCTCTATGGGAAAAGTGTCCATTCAGGAAGATGAAGTTATGGAATATGAGTATTTACCTTATGAAAAGGCAAAGGAAAGAATCACTTTCAAGGAAAGCAGAGAAATCATTAAGACTGCGAAGCAGTTTATTGATACCTATCTGCAGGCTAATGCAGACTAACAGATAAAAAAACAGATGAAAAAAGAAAGTGTTTGATAAAAGCACTTTCTATTTTTTATACTCTATTCATCTGTTTAGTCATCTATTCTTTTTCTTCTCAAATGTAGTTCTGATGTAGCCGAATCCTACCATAAATCCGAAGGCTGCGGAGATGAAGAGAAATATGGTACCCAAGGACTTATTGTACAGCAATGTGAAGATGCCGATATAGAATGAGAAGGTTACTATTTTACCAAGCTTATTTGCGGGATTGATGATCCCCCACTTGTAAACAATTATTCCACCAATAATCATAAAGACTTCTTTTACGCCCACGAGGATAAGGATGATGTAAGGAATCACTCCGGTTACAGCATAGGAAATTATTGCTGTGAGAAGCATAAGCTTATCTGCAAGTGGATCCATAACAATTCCGAATGTTGTCACCAGATTGTTTTTTCGCGCCAGATAGCCATCCAGAAAATCTGATATACCTGCGATAAAGAAGATAATCACTGAATAGAGCAGATTCTCCTCTGGATTTCTGAAATAGACGTAGAGAAAAATGGGAATCAGAAGGATTCTGAATGATGTTATTATATTGGGGAGATTTATGTTGTTAGATTTTTTCTCTGGTTTCATCTTCATCACTCCTTCAGGGGACAAGATAAGATTATTTGGTTAATTTTCCGATATTTCTATTAATTCCATTATACCTGAAAGAGGGAGTGTTTGTCCTGATTTCGTCATGAAAAGGAACTCGAATCATTGGAAGAGATGAATAGAAACCTGTACATTAGAGCGAAATACAGATGATAATGTTCGTGTTCATATAAATGTTCTGATTGTGTCAGATAATAAAAATAAAATTGATGTTAACGTACGTTTCTGTTAAGATTATACTGTTAATTTGTATCGGAGGTAAATTTATGTCAACTTTAGTTATTTTAGGAGCACAATGGGGAGACGAAGGCAAAGGAAAAATTACGGACTATCTGGCGGAAACCGCAGAAGTGGTCGTGAGATTTCAGGGTGGAAATAATGCTGGACATACAGTTGAAGTAGGCGAGAAACAGTATAAACTGCACCTTATCCCTTCAGGGATCATTCATGGTAAAAAGCTTAATATAATCGGTAACGGCGTTGTCCTGGATCCTACCGCTTTTTTCAGCGAAGTGGAGTATCTTGAAAAAATGGGACTTTCAATCAGCGCGGAGAATCTTATCGTAAGCGATCGTGCCAATGTGATCATGCCATATCACAAGGTACTGGATCAGCTGAAAGAAAAAGCAAGGGGAAAGAATGACATCGGCACCACTGGAAAAGGCATCGGACCAGCCTATACAGACAAAGTGGAACGATCCGGAATTCGTGTCTGTGACCTGATGCACCCAGAGGTTTTAAAAGAAAAGATTGAACTGAATCTTGAGGAAAAGAACAGATATATCACAGAGATTTTAGGGGGAGAGGCAATGGACCCTGAAATGGTATATAACTCCTACAAGGAACTGGGGGAGAGGCTTAAGCCCTTTGTCAGAGACACTTCAGTCGTTCTATATAATGAGATGAAAAAGAAGAAGAAAATTCTTTTTG
>DATIRH010000504.1:0-3767 GCA_035469845.1 Proteiniclasticum sp.
ATCACTGATCCTGACTCCTTTGTACTTTGACGTCACTAGATACATGGTCAGGAGCAATGCAAAGGAAACAACCACTGAGAATGCGCTTCCGGTGATTCCGGCCATCAGATACCCGATGAAAGAAGCCAGTCCGTTCATCAGTGCATAAGGAAGCTGTGTCTTCACATGGTCCACATGATCACAGCCTGCACCGGAGGAAGCCAGGATGGTCGTATCCGAGATCGGAGAGCAGTGATCGCCGAACATTCCGCCTGCAAGGACTGCGCCGATAGAGGCATACATAGGCGCGCCTAATGCATTTGCCATTGGGATGACCAGTGGCATCAGAATCGCGTAAGTACCCCATGAGCTGCCTGTAGCGAAGGACAAGACGGCACCTATGAGAAATGTCACTGCAGGGATAAGAAATGCAGGCAGATTTCCGTCGGTGATGCTGATGATATAAGTGGAGGTGCCGAGTTCTTTGCTGACGGCACTTAAGGACCATGCCAGCACCAGAATGATTGCCACATTCATCATCTTCGCCATACCACCGAGATAGATATTGAAGGTCTCTTCAAAAGTCTTTACCTTGTAATAGACCATCATTGCAATGAGAACCACAGCGGCCAGTAGATAGGCTGTGCTGAGGGCTCCTCTGAATGCGCTGCCTGGTACCTGGACAAATGGGAAACCAAGTGGAGCAAGAATACCGAAGAGGGTGACAAAGAGGACAAACAAAGGCAAGAAAATCAGAGAAGGTTTACTTGCAGCTACACCCGTATGATCGGTTTTTCTCATGGGCTTTGATGTCTTCCAGTACTTTTCGCCGGTCTCCTGGACTCTCTTTTCAGCCTTCGCCATGGCACTGAACTCGTATCCGGCCATTGCAATGACAGGAACAAAAAGTACAGCCAGGATTGAGTAGATGTTGAATGGAATGGATTTAATAAATGCTGTCCAGTCGGATTCAGCGATGCCAAGGAGCTCGTATTCCTTCTGGATCAGACCCATGATATAGACGCCCCATCCGATGAAAGGGATGAGGACAGCCACTGGAGAGGCTGTGGAATCGATGATATAGGCAAGCTTCTCCTTGGAGACTTTCAGCTTGTCAAATAACGGCTCAAAGATCGGTCCTACTATAAGAGGGGTACCAAGATCAGAGAAAAATATGATGATACCGCCGATCCAAGCTGCAATCTGTACTTTAGCTCTGGATTTGATGACCTTGGAAGCCTTACTGGCAAAAGCGAGTGCGCCTCCAGACTTTTCCATCAGCGCGATGAATCCGCCGATGAAGACCAGAAGAACCAGAACGCCTGCATTATAGGAATCCTGAAGCTGTCCGAAGAGATAGGTCTGAATTGTTTCTGTGATGGCCTTGATAGGGCTGAAGTTCACAAGAATGAGCACCCCTGTGAGAACACTGGCAAAGAGAGCCAGGACAACATTTTTGTATTTGATTGCAATTGTTATCGCCAGAATAACTGGAATAACGGATAAAAATCCATAATCGGTCATAATTTATTCCTCCAAATATTATTTTTTCTGTCAGATTGTTAATTGCCTTCTGCTGAAGGAGAAATAATTTATCATTCTCCGATATCCCCCTATAAATACATATTTATGCATAAAATGCACTATTTATTCATAATATAGGGGTTGGCATAAGATGTCAACCCCTTTAAACAAAGCAAAGTTATGTTATACGTTTTCAATTTGTGAACTAATTTGTTTATTAATATGCATTCATGTGAAATGTTATAAGGTAGTGACTTTGATAGGTGAAGAATCTCTGGTTCGCTCTTGGGGTGAGAAGTTGAAGAAAGGAAGTTTCGAAATCTCTGGAAAATATTGTGAGGAAGAAAGTTTCGTGAAGAAGAGAGTATATTCAATAAAGGCTCAGTTTGAGAATAGTGCTGAAATTCGGGCGTTTTAAAAGGGATTCAATTTGATCGAATCCCTTTGTGTCTCAATTATTTAAAACTATGCATTCAGTTTTTTTGAAGAATACTTATTGGTGGTCGGAAATGTGGATCCAATACCTACGAGTCAGTATTCTTTTTCCATCTACCATATTTTCAACTTTATTTTCTAACTTGCCACCATTTTTTTCTATGATTCTAGCCGAACCTATATTGTCATCGTCACATGTAATAAGCACATCATATAAATCCATAGACTTCGCTTTTGATAATGCCTGTCGTAATATTTCAGTGCCATAACCCTTATTCCATTTTGAAGACCTGATTTCATACCCGATATGCCCACCGTATCGTAGCAAGTCTTCAGTCAGTCTATGACGAATTGAAACTTCTCCAATAAATTCACCGTCTTCAATCAGCCAGAAAAAATCACTTGGCACATGATTTTCGGGTAGGTTGTTTCCAGTGCGATAACGCTGAAATTTATCGAAAATGTCGTATTCATCTGGATTTGAAAAACTGCATGTTCGAACGTCATTTTGCTTATATTCTTTGATCGCTTCAACATACGAGGACAAGTATTCAACTGATGGCACAACCAACTCTACTCTTTCAGACATGATCATTATCCTCACTCCAATCTATTTTTACGACTATACCGTGAGCTTTCCTGGCTTACTGTATTTGAGCGTCTTCAATGGCAATGAACTCTATATATTGGTATCATACTATATTATTGATTCTAATTCCATTTCAGACTCTGGTTTCAGATAGAGCCTTATAGATAGAAAAAACAGCCCGTCATGGAGAAGCGTCTGCTTAGCTCCAAGAGGGCTGAATGATTGTTTTGGATTAAAAATTGTATCAGTCAGTTGAAAGAGGAAGAATACCTTCTGTAATCATGACCAGTGCAGAATGGGCTTTCAGTGTGACCTTTTTCTGCT
Organism: Proteiniclasticum sp.; assembly: GCA_035469845.1. Taxonomy (GTDB): domain Bacteria; phylum Bacillota; class Clostridia; order Clostridiales; family Clostridiaceae; genus Proteiniclasticum. The sequence goes on from DATIRH010000504.1 coordinate 2,852, forward strand.
CTGTGCTCCAGAGGCTTTCTGTTCCTGCCTGGAATTTATCTACAAGAACATCCCATGAAGCGTCAGGAATGGTGATTTCCTGATTTCTTTCCCCTCCGTTGAAGGCAACAAGAAAAGTCTTGTTCTCAAGAGGATCCTTCAGAATATAGCTGACCACGTTGGCACTTTTAAGTGCTAGTGGAGCTTCTTTGTCTCTTGTATAGAAAGAAATGTTCTCTTCAATTTCTTTTTGAGTTCTCATTCTGAACGCATAGTATTTTTTTCTTAATGCGATGAGTCCTTTATAGTAATTGACCATATCGATGTTCTTGCTCTTCATTTCCCAGTGTAGCGCATTGATTGAATCAGGGGAACGGTAGGAGTTGTGGTCCCCGAACTTGGTTCTTAAGAATTCTGCACCTGCATGGATGAAGGGAACACCTTGACTGGTCAGTACAATGGCATTGGCAAGTTTTGCCATGTCTTTGATGGTTTCTGGAGTGCTTTCCTTGTTCACTTCCACGAGCTTGTCATGAAGTGTCAGGTTATCATGGGCGGAAACATAGTTGATGCTCTGGCCTGGGTTCTCTGCCCATGGAGAGGTGGCATACATGATCTCTTTATAATTGATGTCCTTATGCTTCACTGCACCGGCAATACCGAACTTCACGGACTCTTCAAGACCGTTTCCGCTGACAAATCCACCTCGGGCGTTGAAGAACACATGGCCTTTCACACCGTCTCTGAAGTCATCATTGAATGCGCCGATTCCAGGTATTTCGCTGATGTTGCTTTTCAACAGTCTCTTTTCTTCAGCCAGGGGACTTGGGCCACCTGCCCAGCCTTCACCGTAGATAATGATGTCCGGTTTTATTTTTCTTAAGGTTTTTTCGATTTCTCTCATGGTTTCCGTATCATGGATGCCCATGAGATCAAA
>DATIRH010000505.1:0-3353 GCA_035469845.1 Proteiniclasticum sp.
GAGAGTAAGATAAAGAGAAACCACAAATTTTATGGATACGGAGCAGCTGTGGCCGCAATACTTCTTGTTTCGGCTGTTCTATGGAACCAGATTGGAAAAGGAAACACAAATAATCCGATTGCTGAAGGGGAGACTCCTCCATCAGTAGTTGAGATACCAGGACAAGAAGAAACTACTGTGCTTTACAGCAAATTGAATTTTGAAGAATCCGCGCAGGTTGACGCTCCTGTAGCATTAGGTGGTATGACGGATAAAATCGCAGCATTCACTGAAAATATCCTGGGTGAAAGCAGCGCGGTTATCAAAGGAACAGTAATGAATATCCGATTCAAAGAATACAAGTATGTCATTGAATCTGGAGAGGATCAGAGTGTGGAGACACAGGCTACAAGGCAATCTGTAATCTATGAAGTCAAAGTGGATAAAATCTACAATTCCATAGTGCCTTTCAGTGTTGATGAAACCATACTCATCGAAAATGATCTCTATACCTATACATCTCTTGCAAGCAGTGTAGAGAAATTAAACATCAGCAGACAGTATATCCTGGCACTTTATGAGAATGAGGGAGAGGTCTATGTGGGAGCAGATACAGAAAATGTGGAACATACTGAAAAACTTGAAAGTAATCTCAGTGTTCTTTATCCTTTCACACCACAAATAGAGATCACAAAAGATGGTCAGTACCTGTTCCCGGATCATTGGAAAACACTCATTAATGACAATACAAAGACTGTGATCATGGATGGGGAAGAAGGATTCGGTTATTATGGAGAGATGAAGCTGAGAGAAGATTCTACATTTGAAGATGTTTTCCAGAAAGTTGTGGATACCTACAGTAAGTAGAAGTGGACTATAAAGAATAAAGTATTGGTAGTGTGAAAACCTTCAGAAGAAGTGTTCAAAGAAAAGAATAATCCGGAAGCATGAGATTCTCTATGTATAGAATCATATGCTTCCGGATAATGTTTTATATATTACTTTTGTTCTTCATGAGAATTGCGATGGCCTCTCTTATTTTTTCCAGTGCTAGAATCGGATCATCGATTCCCATTACAGATTGCTCTAATGGACACATGCCTGTATTATCTCTATTTTTAATGAATGGAACAACTGATTCTGCATGCAGTGCAATATTATGAAGACTTGCAGCATCGACAGCCAGGCTGCTGGCCAGTGGAGTGTATATATCTTGAATCCCGATGAGTGTGGATAGAAGAAGAGCTGCTTTTCCGATGACTTTGTCCACCAGAACCAGTTTCTGGTCGGTAAATCCCTGAGGATACTGTTCCATAAATACCAATAAGGGCTTCACACCGATAAAACTGGAGGTGTACAGAAGTTCTCCGTTATTGTAGATCAGGCAGCTGGCTTCTTTTTCTTCCAGGCGTTTAAGCATGATTTCGGACAACACTTCCACCCGCCTTTTCCATAAGTTTCACCAGGGTTGGAACAAAGATCAGTTGGATCACCATGCCAGGTATGCCGGATGTCAGCGCACCGATAAGATATCCTGTAGGGGAGAGCTTCAGACCAAGCAGAGGCTGAAGGATAAATACTGCTGCTGCCAGAAATACTCTTCCAAGTATCATGGATAGAATCAGAGAAACATAAATATTCATGTTCCGTTTCTTATAAAAATATCCTGATGCGAAACCATATACCGTTACTTCGATCATCATGAAATAGAGGATTGGAATAACGGGCATTCCAGTAAGGAATGAGCTGAAAAGAGGTGTGAGAAAGCCAATGAGGGCTCCCTGAATTCCACCCAGGAAAAAACCTGCCAGTAGGACAGGAATGTGCATAGGGAGAAAGATGGGCCCTGCACCACCGAATAGATGGAAAATTTGGGGCACGATAACTCCAAATGCGAGAAAAAGTGCGGTATAAGTGATTTTTTTTGAATCTGACATAGTTTCCTCCTTAAAAGTCATCGAGAACGGATTCTCTCTTCTTTGTGTTTGTTATTTACCAGAAGCTCCAGGACAGAGCTCTGATGATTATGGAAATATTAATAATCTATGATATTTTCATGAATGCTGGAACAGCAAAGAAAGTCTCTACCCGGTGGGGCAGAGATCTTCTTCACTGTAAGGGATGACGGTGTTATTTAACGAGTTCTTCCTCTTTGGCAAGCTTCTGCAGGTCTGCATTCAGCTGAGCGAAGATATAGACTGGAGCACAACCAGGGTAATAGGTGACTGTCTTTGCAAGCTTGGCAGCCTGCTCCACTTTTTCTCTGCTAGGGAAATACTTCCAGCAGTCACCTGTGATAAAGAGATTTTTACCAATCGCCATTTCAGGTTCAAAATCAGGAACACCACCACCGATGACCAGAACAGGACCATGCTTTTTCACGAATTCTTCCATGTTGATACCGGTATTCACGAAGGAGTCCAGAGCGCCTCGGACATTGACATAGCATCCTGGGCAGGTCTGTTGGGCGAAAACGGTAAAATCTTTGTACATTCCAACGGGGTCACCATTAGGACGTTTGAAGAAACGCTTGACTGAATCCACGGGAACGCCGACCACGTCGATTTTTTCCAGGTCGATCTCTCCAAGTTTATCACTACCAGCGCAGCGGATTGCAGGAACTTCCATAGGCTCGAAGCCCATGATTGTTGCAGTAACTGCATCAACGGCAACAGTATCTGTTCCAGCGATGACCAGGTTCATTTCAATCGGTGTTCCGGCATGAGGTCCCTGACCTTCCATACCGATGAGTGCATCCACGATGGTAAGGTCGGCTTTTCTGATTCTATACATGTCTGCCATCTTCTGCCCAAGATCGATACGGTGGACACCCTGCTGCTGTCCTGAAGGATGAACATTAGGGACAATACCATTCCAGTTCTTCAGTCCCAGTGTGACTGTTCCTGCCAAATGGACCTTCATTTTAGGCAAATTGATTACAACATCTGCATCCATGAATGGTTTGAAGACTTTTGCTTTTTTAAAGAAGGTTGCTCCCTCTATGTCCACATCCACCAGAGGTTCTTCATCAAAATAGACGATTCGATCAGCACCGCCTGAGATGGCAGCGGCTGTCATACCTGCAGTTTCCAGTGCAGGTCGTGCTTTTCCCACATGGATGCCCAGAGAAGGATTATCTCCGATCCAGACTGCTTTAGCTTTAGAGTAGGTCTTGAAATACCAGACCACAGCTTCAATCATACGAGGATCAACAACTGCAAAGCTTTCTGGTGGTGCAAGAAAGGCGATATTCGGTTTGATAAGGACAGTCTGCCCTTCTTTTACGATGTTATCAATAGAACCAACAGCCATTTCAACAGCTTCTTTTACTGCTTTTTTAATCAGTTCAAGATCGTCCTGTCTTCGTTCAAATT
>DATIRH010000506.1:0-3633 GCA_035469845.1 Proteiniclasticum sp.
AAGCCTTCGGAGAAATCTTGTCTTTATAGGTCGGAAATGATGTCACTTCATGATCCTTAAGAATACCAGCTTTATCCAGCACCCACGGTGCTGCACAGATGGCGCCGATGTAGGTTCCATCCGCATCATACTTTTTAAGAAGTTCAAGGACATTTTTATTTTCAGCCAGATTATCCACCCCAGGAACCCCTCCTGGAAGAAAGATCAGGTCATAGAGATCATTATAGATATCGATGAAATCCAGTCTCACATCACTTTTCACCGTAATATTATGAGCGCCAGTGACATGTTCCTTCTCCGTAGAAGAGCAGATCTGCACATTCACCTTTGCCCTTCTTAAAATATCAATAACAGAGACCGCTTCGATTTCCTCAAAACCCGGTGCAAGAAGTACCATTACTCTTTTACTCATTCTTATTAAACCTCCTGTGTATACCCTTTTTCAGGTTAATAATTAGCTATATGCTATAGATTAGCTACATTATACCATGATTAGATAAAATAAATAGGATTCACAGGGTAGAACCGTAACCAAAGAGGTAATTTTCTGTTAATTTTATAATGCCTAGTTCAATAATGATTTGAAAATCCGATCCAGGATTCTGCTGTTTGCCAGACTCTCTTCCAGAGTCAGCAAAGGAGCCCTCTTTTCAAGAATCGCCTTGGAAAAGTCTTCAAATTCCAGTGTATATCTGTGACATTCCGGAACAAAAAGTTCTTCTTTTCCTTCTTTTGTATATAAGGTGATGATTCCTTCGTTATCTAGAAAGCTGTCCGGAATTTCAAGTCTTCCCTTGGTACCAATAATTTCACTGTAGTTTTTGCCGAAGGCGTTAAACCCTGCATGAAGAGAAGCGGTCTTACCATCTTCATATTCCATCAGTACCGAAACCTGAACATCCACTCCATTTTCCATCTTTGCAGCAGAGCTGATCTTCACTGGTTCTTCTTTCATGACCATGGTGGCAAAGTTTACGGGATAACAGCCCACATCATAAAGAGCACCGCCACCCAGTTCTCTCTTCATTTTGATGGTGCCTTCTCTGTCCAGGAAGAATCTGAAGGTAGAGTCCACATGCCTTACTTCGCCAAGAAGTCCGCTTTCAAGGATTTCCTCAATCTTTCTCGTTCTCTCGGAATATCTGTACATGAAAGCTTCCATAAGGATCACATTGTGCTTCTTTGAAACCTCCACCATTTCTCTCACTTCTTCTTCAGTCAAAGCCAACGGCTTCTCGCACAAGACATGTTTTCCTGCCTCCATGGCTTTGATCACCCACTCTTTGTGAAGTGCATTTGGTAACGGGATATAGACCGCATTCACATCTTCATCCTTTAGAAGCTCCTCATAGCTTAGATAAAGCTTCTCCGGATGAAATAGCTCGTCTGCTTCCTTAAGTTTCTCCTCGTTTCTTGAAGCCAGCGCATAAAAGTCTGCTGACTCCGCCTCTAAAATTGCAGGGATGCCCTCATTCTTTGCAATCCTTGCAAAACCAAGTACACCCCAATTGATTTTTCCCATCTGATTTCCTCCTGTTGTATCTCAATTATTTTTTATTTTCGTGTTATTGTTCACTAGACTGCTTCATTTCTGACTAATGACTTGTTCATTATACTTGCCAGATAAAAATTTCAGATAAACCTGGTAAAAAAGAGGCTTCTTACAAAATAAGAAGCCTCTTTTTTATGATCACGCTGACCTGCATTCTTTCAATCAATGGTTTGTATTATATCAGTGTATTGTACTTTCCACCTATGCGAAACTTTACAGGTCAATGATTTCAGGCATTCATCAGACCACTGGATACCTCTCTAATTCATGAGAAGATTGGGTAGTGTCATGACCACAGCCGGGAAATAAGTGATGACCATAAGCGTGATGACCATGACGATGTACATGGGAATCATGGCCTTGGCCAGCTGCTCTATTTTGAGACCAGATATGGCTGCACCGATAAATAAGGTATTCCCTACTGGAGGTGTCAGTACACCGATTCCAAGGTTAAGTACCATCATTGCGCCATAATGCACCGGATCCATGCCTACAGCCATGGCAATCGGTAGAAGAATCGGTGTGGTGATCGTGATGATCGCCGCCATATCCATGAACATACCGAACACAAGGAGGATTGCATTGATGATCAGAAGCACCAGAATCTTATTGGATGTCATGGTGAGAATTCCACCTGCAACCATTTCAGGTACCTTCAGGAATGCGAGCAGCCATCCGAAAGCAGCGGAGGTTCCAATGATGATCATGACCATGGAGATGGTTCTTAATGAAGTACCTAAAATGGTCCAGAACTGCTTCAGCGGAATCTCCTTATAGATAAAGAAAGTGACGATGAAAGCCCACACTACGGAAAGACCAGCAGCTTCTGTCGCTGTGAAGATACCACCGATGACACCAACTACTACAATCAGTACAGTGATGAGACCGAAGATGGAATCCTTGAACGCAATCAGTACGTTTCTGAATTTGAAGGGATCACCTTTCGGATAGTTCCTCTTCTTGGATACAACAAGACTGTAGATCAGTAGAAAGATTCCTAAAAGGATTCCAGGTACAAACCCTGCAAGAAAAAGTGCACCTACGGAAACAGATCCTGCCACCATGGCATAGATGACCATGTTATGGCTTGGGGGAATCAGCATTCCCTGAACAGAACTTGCACAGGTGATACTTGTGGAGAATTCGTTGTCGTATCCCTGTTTGTTCATCATAGGAATAAGGATAGGTCCTAAGGATGCGGTGTCAGCCGCGGAGGATCCTGAAATCCCGCCGAAGAACATGGAAGCCACGATGTTCACCACCGCAAGACCACCTCTCATCCATCCTACAAGGGCATTGGCAAGATTAACGAGACGGTTGGCAATGCCTCCCTGACTCATGAGCTCTCCGGAAATGATGAAAAACGGTACTGCCATGAGAGAAAAGGCATTGATTCCTCTGACGGTATTCTGAGCGACCATTTCCACAGGCATCTTGAGGTACATGACTGTAACCACCGATGCAATGCCTAGCGAATAGGCGATGGGGAAACGTAGTGCGATGAAAAGTATGAAACTACCGATTAAGATAACGGTAGCAATGGTTAAATTCGGCATGAATGATTCCTCCTTAAATAAATTTCAGCTTGTGCTTTATGATTAAAACTTATAGTCTTTTCCCTTTAAGAGAAGATAAATCTTCTCGGCAAGGATGACCAGCATGGCCACAGCCATGACGGGCATTGCGCCATAAAGCCAGCTGGATCTGATCTTAAGGGCAGGCATCATGTTAAGCCCTGTAAGCTCCACAAGCTTGAGTCCGTAGATCACCATGATCACGGCATAGAATCCTAAGAACAGATAGGATAAAAGATCCAGGAACTTGATGGCCTTCTCCGGCAGGTACTGATCCAGTACGGTCACCGCGATGTGTCCATCATTTTTAAGAAGTACTGTGGCACCTAGAAGCGAAGCCCAGACCATTGAAAACAAGGTCAGTTCCTCTCCCCAGACAGGTGTTCTTCCAAACACCTGTCTTCCGATCACGACGATGGTGACAGAAATGATTTGGACGATTAAAAGAATCTTACAAAGACTTTCAATGTAATTAAAGGTACGGTCGATAATCTTCTTCATATATTC
>DATIRH010000507.1:0-1762 GCA_035469845.1 Proteiniclasticum sp.
GGAAACATGATTCATTCTTAAATCTACTATGTGGTCTCTTCTTTCTTGAATGAGAAATGACAGACTTTCATATTCTGAAAGTCTGTCATTCAAGATCATATTGATTATCCACTATGCTTGAAATGAAGAACACACTAGTCATATCTAGCCTCATTCTCCAGATGCTTCATAAGTATTTTTGAAATCAACTCAGTTATAAATACTGCTTCAATTTCACTTTGTTAAACTATTTCTTCAGCCTATTCTACAATGTTTTTCTTTTTAAAAGATACCCGCCTGCCATAATGGACAAGATACCTTGCATAAACCAGATCCCCTCACCTATTGCTCCTGTTGCAGGAAGAATCGGGGGGTCGATTATTGGAGGCTCCGGGTTTTCTGTATCCGGTAAGTTTCCTGTAATCTCTTCCACTTTAAAGATCCATTCCACTTGTGCTTCCTGATTCATGAAATCATTCGTCATGGAAAGAGGAACCTCTAAAGTGAGATCCATGGTCATTTCCTTACCAGGCTCCAGCTGTCTTAACAGTATGAATTCTGAAAACTCTCCTTGCTGATGAAGCATTTCTTCAAATAGAACTTCTTCGCTGTCTTCTATGATCAGCTTCAACTGCTTGAGAAAAGCTTCATCTTCTTCAGTGACTGGGCTGATCTTCAGATAGATTTTCACAGGCACTTCAGAATCATTCCCTACATCGATTTTCTGCGTTCTTTTATCTCCAGGCATGACGCCCTTGAAATTCTCAAATAGGTCTGTATCGATAGGAACAAATACAAAGCGCTCCGCCTGATTGACATAGGTGACGCTGGAAGCTTCCACCACTGCGGTTCCTGACAGCATAAATGCCATCACAAGTAAGAGCATGAAAGATTTATAACTTCTTCTCATCACAGGCCACCTCCTTCAGTGAGTTCAACCAGGTTACCAGCTGAATCCACTTTCACAGGCCATACTTCTTCTACCGTTTCAGAAGGCATGCTCTGAATTCCAGATCCGAGAATTTCCACTTGTAGCGTATAACCTTCCTTATTCTTTTTAGGTTCAATACTTGAGATCAGAACAGATGTCTTTGCACCTGGTCCTACGGCATTTTTGAAGTAGTAAAACTCACCCTGAACAAACCAGTCAGATTCATCTGGAAAGATCATGGAATAGTCTTCACCTGACTTAGGTGCTTTTCCTGAAATGTTTCCTTCGGAATCCACCCAGTTGATCAGCACAGCCACGCGAATGAATGCTGGGATATTTCCTGTATTTTCAATCATCACATTCTCTTTTATATTATTTTCAAAAGTTTCTACAACTGCGGTTGTAACTTCTCCAGGAACAAACGTATTGATCAGTGGCTTAGTTTCTTTTGTCAGGAAGGCTATGGTTGCCCCTACTCCTATGGCAGTTACAAAGAGGAGGGTAAGGGCTGCTATAAGAAACTTTGATCTTTTTAGTATACTGTTTTTCTTATTCATCACTACGCCTCCTTCTCTAATTCATCCATGCAGTGAATATATTTCTGAGCCAGGAATCTCCGCTGAGCCATTTTCCAAAGGTTCTGGTATTTTCAAACACCACTTCTCTGGTGGTCTTCGGTATTGTGATTACAGTCTTACTTTCTTCAACAGGCTGGTATCTCCAGGACCATTCTGTCAGTTCAGTCACCGTATATTGCCCCACAGGAAGATCCTTTATGATGAGAGACCCATTTCCCTTTATGGTGACTTTCAGATCGATTTCATCTCATTCTACACGGAAAATGAAGTTCTG
>DATIRH010000508.1:0-3966 GCA_035469845.1 Proteiniclasticum sp.
CTTATCCTTTTACTTTATGTAGGAGAGAAGCTTCTTTTTTTTATTTCTATGCTTAGAAATATGCATATCATAAAAGTATTTTTTCTATCTATTATTCTGATGCAAATTGAAGATTAACTTCAAAGATTAAACATACTCTCAATGATAATGAAATCCTTGAGATGTTAAACAATAAACAGGTCTTCCTAACAGTTAGGAAAAAATTGAAATCGGATCACTTTCATTAGGGGTATACTTATATGTATAGGGGGGATTTAATTGCGCGAAAGAAAAGAAAAGATAATCAGCATTCTACGATCCAGCAATGAATGGATTACAGGAAAGGAAATGTCAAAGATTTTCAATGTATCAGATCGGACGATTCGTTCTGATATAGAAAAAATAAACAGGGAATATGATAATCCTGTGATCGAAGCCAATAAAAGAAAGGGCTACCACATCAGAGAAGGAATCATTTTGAAAGTCAATAGCGTCGTTGAGGATATCCCGCAATCGCCTAGGGAGAGAATCTATTATATCCTGAGAAAACTGTTGTTCAATAAGAGCAGATTGAATATATTTGAGCTGCAGGAAGAGCTCTTCGTCAGTGAATTCAGCATCGAAAATGATATAAAAGAAGCAAAAAAACTGATTGAACCCTATGAGAAAATAACATTGGAAAGAAGCAGGAATTTTATCTATCTAGAGGGTGAAGAACGATATAAGCGGAAGGTATACAAGGAATTACTGACAAAAGAGACAAAAGGGAATTTCCTTAATCTATCCAATATCGCGAAATACTATAAGGACTTTGACCTTCTTGAAATAGCGGATGAATTCAATGAAACGGTAGAGAAACATAACTACCACATACAGGGAACAACCATCATCCTTCTGATGATTCATCTGGGCGTTGCAATAGAACGAATCATGACGAATCATCATATGAAATTTGAGGAAGAGTCCACAAAGCTGAAAAACAGTGTTGAATATGAGATTGCAGAGGAGTTTTATCACAGCATTGCAAGGAAGCTGGATATTGTAGTGCCTGAGAGTGAAGTGAAAATACTGGCTGTACTGATCATGGGAAAAAGAAGCAGTGAATACATCAGCCGAAATGAGAAGAATTCCATAAAGGTTGAACAGCTTGTTCAGATGATACTAGATGATATCATCGAGAAATTTGATATCAATTTCAGCGAGGATCAGCTGCTGCTGAATGGATTGACCATGCACATTGAATCACTCCTCTTAAGGACCCTGAATCAGAATACATCAGTTAATATTTATCTGAAGGACATTAAATGGAAATACCCTTTGATCTTTGAGATGGCGATACAGGTATCTGTATTGATCAGGCAGATTACAGGCCTCGATATTTCTGAAGATGAAATAGGTTTTATTACACTGCATCTTGGGGCGGCCTATGAACGAATCAATCAGGATAAATTCAGTGTTGTGCTGATCCATCCAAGCAAGCAGTCCATCAGTAACATCTGTGAAGATAAGATCATCACTCATTTTGGTGACAGGATCAGAATTGTAGAGAGATTTGACTATTTTGATCAGAGAAAAGTGATGAAAGAGAACCCGGATATCATCATCACCACATTGCCACTGGAGCATAACCTGCCCATTCCTACAGTGCTGATTTCCTTATTTGTCAGCTATGAAGATGAAGGAAAGATCTTCAGTGTTCTGAATCATCTGGAGAAAAATAAATACAGAAAAAAGTATGCAGATGAAATTTACAGCTTGTTCAAGCAGGAATTCTTCTATGAGACTTTGGACTTAGGGACTCGAGAAGAAGTCATCGACTTTATGTGCCAGGAAATAATCGATAAGGGGTATGCAGAAGAAGGATTTCGCACTTCGGTTCACGCACGTGAATCTATGGCATCGACCTCATTTTCTTATTCATTTGCCATTCCGCATCCACTTGAAGTCAGCTCTAAAGAATCCATATTATCAGTTGCAATCATGAAAAATCCCATCGCATGGGGAGAATATGAAGTAAGACTCGTCATTCTACTGGGGTTTGCAGAAAACGACCAGAAAATCATGAAGGTGTTCCTGGATTGGATGAGCAGTGTGTTATCTGATTCCAAAGCGCTGGCCCAGCTGATAAAATCTCAGAACAAAGATGAATTCATTAAAAATTTCTTGTAATTGAGGGGGGTAATATATGTCAAAGAAAAATAGAAAACAGAATATGAAGCAGATGAAGAGACAAGGTGATATCAAAGAAAGAGAAGCTTCCGCATCCATTGTAATAAGGTTTGTCGCTTATCTTATTGATTGGCTTTTAGGGCTATTGGTCTCAGCATTCCCACTGGTCATCATCATTGGAAGTGTAACAGGCTCAACAGATGTATCGGATAACCTGCTATCCATCGGCTTCCCTTGGAACATCATCGGCGGACTGCTAGCCATTCTCTTCGGGTTTGGATATTACGTGCTGATTCCCTGGAAGGTATGGAAGGGGCAGACACCAGGAAAAAGAATGCTTAACATCGTTATTCTCACGGATAAATATAAGGAGGTGACGCTGAAGACGCTCATAATGAGGCAAGTTGTCGGACTGTTTCTTCTGGAAGGGTTTCTTATCAGTTCAAGCAGATATCTGAGAGACCTCATTCTGGTCATCACTGGAAGTGAAATCCTTGTCCAGTATATTTATTACGCTGCCATCGGCATTTCTTTAGTTTCTGTCTTAATGGCGGTGTTCACATGGAAGAATCAGGCGTTGCATGATCGTATGGCGAAGACAAGAGTATATCCAGTAAAAAGTGTTAATTCCTAATATTAGGAAAACTGTTTATAGAGATGGATAGAAAGAACATATTATAGTAAAAGTAGGAGGAGATTAATCATGGACGAATTTGAATTAAAACTGTTTAATATTATATCTAACGTAGGTACTGCGAGATCTAATTTCATAGAAGCCATAAGAGCGAGTAGAAAAGGAAATGTCAAGGAAGCCGAGGAGCTGATGGCAGAAGGAAAGAAAGCTTACAGTATGGGTCACGAAGTGCATATGGAACTTCTCCAGATGGAAGGCACAGAAAATGCTGCAAAGCCGACATTGCTACTGATTCATGCAGAAGATCTGATGATGAGTGCTGAAACATTCAGCATACTCTCAGAAGAATTTATTGCCCTTCAGAAAGATATGTCAGCAATCAATAAATCATTGCAGAAGGAGGTGTAATCATGAAAAAAATCTATTTATTCTGTAGTGCTGGAATGTCGACGAGTATGCTTGCGAGTAATATGCAGAAAGTAGCGACAGAACATGACCTGCCGATTGAGGTAAAAGCTTTTCCTCTTGATAGTATGGATGTGATCTACAACAAAGAAAAACCTGAAGTGATTCTTCTAGGGCCTCAAGTGAAATTTCGCCTAAGTGAGACAGTGGAAAAATATAAGGACCAACCTGTCAAGGTAGGCGTTATAGATGGAGCGGACTACGGAACGATGAACGGAGAAAAAGTGCTCAAATCTGCTATTAAATTGATGAAACAAAAATAAAGGGGGGAATGTACGATGTCTAATTTCACGAACAAACTGGAATCAAGACTAATGCCGATAGCAAGCGCAATCAGCAAGAACAAATACCTGGTCTCTATAAGAGATGGTTTCTTAGTCAGTATGCCACTTTTAGTTGTTGGCTCGATGATCATGCTGTTTTCGAATTTTCCAATTCCAGCATGGATGGACTTATTAAGAAGCACTTATCTGAATGATGTTACAATTGCAGCTTGGTTGTCCTCAGCTACACAAGCAACCTTCTCCATTATGTCGATCTTCATTGTACTTGGAATAGGGTACAATTTCGCTCTACGTATGAAGGTTGAACCCTTATTTGGAGGAGCTGTAGCGCTTCTTGGCTGGTTTACGCTGATGCCATTCACTACATCCTATACTCCTGAAGGAGCCACAGAAGCAGTTCTTGTTTCAAGTGTGCCTCTAGACTGGTTAGGTGCA
>DATIRH010000509.1:0-6237 GCA_035469845.1 Proteiniclasticum sp.
AGCTGACTTGGTCATGTTGATGATGGGCGCGAAGCTCTGCTTTGAGATGAAATACCCCACCACATAACTCACAAAAATACCCAGTATGGATGCGATGATAAGGGTCACCAGGGTCACCGAATTCATAAAAGAGAATACGGACAGATCTTTCAGTACAAGCAGGTCCACCACGCCACTTGGCCCCGCCACCTTCTTCGTCCCTACAATCAGTTTATCCGTTTCTTCCAGCCCACCATCAAACTCTTTAACCAGGATGTAATTGTCTCCTCGTTCTTCCACCAGGAAGTTATCCGTGGAGGAGATGATTTCTTCGCCTTCTTCCAGGCGCACAAAAAAGGGAGAAACCGCACCTCTTCTTCTCAGCTCCTCCCCTGTAAAATCTATTCCCGCTCTAATATCATCCTCTAAGGATGTAAGAAGCACTTCCACTTCATTTCTCGCACTGAGCCTGTTATAGAACTGCGTGCTTAAAAAGACGGCAAGATTGATGATCAGGAGAATACTGGTGAAGATGATGGCATAGTTCCATGTGATCTTCGTTGATAATTTCAGTCTCTTCATTTTTCTCTCCTACCAGATGATATATCCGGCACCTCTGACGGTATGGATCAGTTTATCCTCATATCCATCATCCAGCTTGCTTCTCAGGAATCTGATATAGACATCCACCACATTGGTCTCCCCTTCAAAATCAAATCCCCATACATTATTGAGAATCTTCTCTCTTGTGAGTACGATCCCCTGGTTCTCCAGAAGATAGGCCAGAAGATCAAACTCTTTCTTTGTAAGCTCTTTCTTCACTTCGTCACGATAGACTTCATAGGTGTCTCTGTTCAGGGTCAGGCCTTTGAACTGGAGGACCTTGGTTTCCACAGGTTTTGTCTCGCTCTTTCGAAAGAGCGCACGAAGACGTGCGAGAAGCTCATCCATCTCAAAGGGTTTCGTCAGATATTCATCTGCACCGATGTCAAAGCCCTTCACCTTATCTTCCAGTCCATCTCTGGCTGTAATCATGATAATTGGAATATCCGTAAAAGTTCTGGCACGCTTTGTGACCTCAATTCCATCTACTATAGGGATCATAAGGTCCAGCAGCATGACATCATAGTTCTTGTTCATGAGATTCATCAGGGCAGTCTGCCCATCAGATACAATGTCCACATTGTACCCCTCATGGGTGAGTTCAAGCTCCATAAATCTTGCAAGTCTTCTCTCATCTTCCACAATGAGTATATTCCTCATTCCTTCCACCTCACTTTATGTCTGTAACCTCTTGGTTTTCTCTTCCTGTTTCTACTTTTCTTCTTCTTCAAAAAGACTGAGGTATTCCTCATAACCTTCTTCTATCAGTTTGTCCTTCGGAATAAAATGCATTGCAGCTGAATTGATGCAGTATCTCAGACCACCCTTGTCCTCAGGTCCATCTGTAAACACATGGCCTAGATGCGAATCCGACGCTTTGGAGCGTACTTCTATCCGATGCATGCCGAATTCAAAATCCCCTTTCTCTTTGAGAATCTTTTTCTCGATGGGTTTGGTGAAACTTGGCCATCCGCAGCCTGCATCATACTTGTCAAGGCTTGAGAACAGCGGTTCACCCGTATAAAGATCCACATAGATTCCATCTTCGAAATTCTGATCATACTCGTTCTGGAAAGGCATCTCTGTCGCATTTCCCTTGGTCACTCTTTTCTGCAGGT
The DNA here is from genome assembly GCA_035469845.1 of Proteiniclasticum sp. GTDB lineage: Bacteria > Bacillota > Clostridia > Clostridiales > Clostridiaceae > Proteiniclasticum. The sequence continues at coordinate 1,701 of DATIRH010000509.1, forward strand.
CCGAAAGCTCCTTCATGACCTCACTTTCGTCCCGGGTAATATACTCCCTTCTTTTCAATTTTCGGTACAACTCCCATCAGCTCTAATATGAGCCTTATATTTTTATTGTTCTTTCCCCAGTCATGGACTGTCTTTTCAATCTTCGATGTGGAAACCATGGAAATCTTCGTCTTCCCCTCTTCCACTCTTGAAAGCCTGATATCCAGAAATTCTCCATTGGAGATCATACCCTTCTTGAAGAAAATCCTGAATACACCTTCCTCTTCAGAAAGGTTCCGATTCTCCATGATGGTATCCTCTCTCTTTCTGAAATCATTCTCAATCATAGAGAATACATTCTCCATGTCCTTATCCACCACAATTTCTTTTTCCTTACTTACCGCCATAAATTCCTCCACCTCAAATTACTCGTCGTTCTCAAACGCGAAATCACTGTTATTCTTATTTTACCACATTATATATATCTGCTGCATTCTCTTACGCTAAGAGAGGAAAGCTTATATTTCCCAATAAATGCTCTGACAAATTCAGGATCTGTTTTTGAATACTCTCGCAGGACCCACCCTATGGCTTTATCCACAAAGAATTCCTTCGTATCCGCATTGTTTACGATGGCCTCTGTCAAAAGATCCTCATCCATCTTTTCTTTATATTTCAGCTGAAATAAAATAGAGATCCGCTTCAGCCAGATATTTTCCTCATAGATGAGGCTTCTCATGGTTTTTTTCACATCTTCATCCTTTTGCGCCATGGGCCCAAAGACCGATGGTCCGAACCCGTCTATGGTATCCCACCAGGGCTCCGTGAGCGCAAGCTTAAGAATCCGCTCTGTGTCCTGATGATCAAGCTCTCCCACGTATTTTTCAAGAAGCGAAAGTGCACAGTATTTATACTCTCTTTCCTTTTCTGCGTAGAGCTTTTCCACGTCTTCCAGACTGAAACCCTCATAGGTCTTCAGAAAGTCCTTCATGACACCTCTTCTCTCCGGTGTCTTCACGCCAAGAAAAGGAAACTGATTACGCATGTATTTTTCCATATAGAAGCGATTTTCCTCACTGCTTAGAAGCGTAAGCTTCTCTTTAAGTTCCTCGATTTTCATGGCTTCTTTCCCCCCTTTATCCTAAAAACGGAAGATTGATGATTCCGAACATCTGAAGTCCTATGGTGTTGATGGCAAAGTTTGCGAACATATGAACCATGTAGCTGTTCCAGATATTCTCGTTCTTCTCGTTGATGAAATTAAAGAACATCCCACTGGCAAACAGTCCCGCAAGGCCAAGAACCGTCAGAAGCGGACTGACCCATCCGTCGATGATGGAAAAGTGATAGATGGAGAAAGCGATCGAGCTGATTCCATAGGCAAAGTATCTTCCTGTTTTCTTCTTCAGTTTAAGGAAAGCGAATCCCCTGAAAAAGAATTCTTCCAGAAATGAATTGATGAAAGAAATATAGATCGCCACCAGAATGAAATTCTCTTTGGTGATCATCATATTGTCTGCCATGGACGCTTCAATGGTTCCAAGATCAATCAGATCTTTCATCAGGATATAGAGAAGAATCAGCCCCGTGTAGACCATAAGTCCAAGGAGAAATGACCTCCTGAACCCGCCTCCTTTCTCTTTCTGTCTGAAAATGGAAAAGAGATCGGTTCTAGGCATGAACCATACATAGATCAGTGGAATCAGAAGAAAAAGGACAATCTTCATGCCCGATCTTTCCCAGTAGCTGAAATGATACTGTACATCTATGAAATAAATCAGGATACAGCCCATTCCTATAATCAGCAGATGGATCCACTTGAACCTCCTGCTTTCGTCCGCAATAAAAATCTCTCTCATCATTTCCTCCAACCTGTTCTGCTTTTCTTAAGCAGAACTCTCTATATTCTAATATTCCTTGAAAACCTCTGAAATCCTTTATTTTATGCTATCTTTCCTCAAGCGACTTTCTATAGATCTTTTTCCGTGAAACTTTCACTCATTTCATTACAGCTCAGTATTTCTTCCTTCTTCTTTTCCATCTCCTTCTTCTCATTCTTCCCCATCTATCTTATAATGAAAACAAATAAATCAGATTAAAATATACGAAACAACGAATCCTTAAAGGAGAAAATGGATGAAGATAATGACCTTCACCCCTGAAGAATATGAAGGGCTGAAAACCAAAGACGAAAAAATGAAAAGAGCCATGGAAAAACTTCCCATGTATGAAAGAGAAGTAGATGATGATCTGTTCAGAAGTCTCATCAATAATATCGTAGGACAGCAGATCTCCATGAAGGCTGCTGACACCGTATGGAAAAGGTTCCTGGACCATTTCAAAGAGATCACACCTCTGAAGCTTTACGAAGCGGACCTCACAGAAATCCAGAGCCTGGGCATCAGCATGAGAAAAGCTTCCTATATCCAGAAGACTGCTGAAAAGGTCCATAAAAAAATAGTGGATCTGGATGTCCTGTGGACCATGAATGACCAGGAAGTGGCCGACACCTTGGTCACTTTAAATGGCATCGGTCCCTGGACTGCGGAGATGATCATGATCTTCTCCATGGGCAGAAAAGACATCATGAGCTATGGTGACCTCGCAATCAGACGCGGACTCATGCTTCTTTACGGACACGAAGAAATCTCTAGAGAGCTCTTTCAAAAATACCAGGAAAGATTCTCCCCCTATGGCACGCTTGCATCGCTCTATCTATGGGAAATCTCCTCAGGAAAATATGATTTTTCCGATCTATAATTCTCAATAGTATCACAATGAAAAGCTCTGGATGAAAGCGCATTAATGCGGTTTAAGATCCAGAGCTTTTCAATATTTCATTTCTATTCCATTCTCTTCTATTCTCTTACTGTTACCCGATCTATAGAATCAGTTCATTTCCAGTAACCAGATAACTTACCTGAGCACCCATGTTCTCCTGCAGCTTCTTGAACATTTTCTGTCCTGTGCAGTGGCAGGTGTGGTAACTGATTCCCGTTTGGATCAGCTTTTCTCCAAGTCTTGGGACAAAGGTTTCATCTGGAGAGATCTTACTTGGTTTCTTGATATGGAATCCACCGATCACATGATCAGGATATCTTCCTTTCAGTTTTCTTACAGTTTCCACCAGGTTCAGCACCCCTCGATGTCCGCATCCGATGATGAGAAAGAGCTTATCATCCTCTTCCAGAAGGAGGTTATGCTCATGATGGAAGTCATCTGGAAGATATTCTTCTCCCTTTACCATATAGAGGGTTTCATTGCCTGGAGGCATCATATCTTTTCCGTCAATATCTGAAATCAGAGTAAGATTTTCATCTATCACCGTGATCCCCTCCACCTTGATGAATTGGCTGTGATCGATCACCTCTTCCGGTGTACTGATGTCTTTCATGGTACCGCTCTCCTGACGGGAATAGTGCTTCTCCATGGCTTTGGGGTGTGCATAGATAGGTGCTTTGCTGTTCACCTTTAAAAATGCGGGAATCCCTCCTGCATGGTCCTGATGACCATGGGATAGAAAAGCAAGTTCCACGTCTTCCAGATGGATATCCATCTTTTTCGCATTCTCAAGAAAGCGTTCATCCGGTCCGAAATCAAACAGCATCTTTTTTCCATTACTCTCAATATAGAAACTGATTCCATGAGCTGATTCCAGGTAATCTTTTTCTTTCACTTTGTCATTTTCCAGTAACACCACTATACGCATTTCATTTCCTCCTTGGTTTCTTTCGTTAATCCTATTGTTACTTCTTCATGTTCCACTCTTTATTTTTCTAGTGATCTAAAAGAATACTCTATAAACATTGTACCCCAGTTTTACATACTTATAAAACTGGGGTACAAATTCTTTTGAATGATCTTCTATTAAGTTTTTATGTTTCAGCACACTTCTGCTTGCTGCTTCACTTTTTATGGATCTTTCTGTTTCTATTGGAATGCATCCTTATTTTTCACATACTGTCACAAAGGATCCCATTCCTGTTTCCTCTTGATTTCCGTGAAATCAGCTTACATTCTTCTTTTTCTTCAGTACATCTATACCCACTTCATCAATAAACTGGTTGGTATAAAGCTCATAGTAATGTCCTTTTCTCTTGAGTAGCTCTTCATGGGTACCCTGTTCCAGAATTTCTCCCTTGTCTATGACAAGGATCCTGTCGGCACTTCTGATGGTGGATAGTCTATGAGCCACGATGAAGCTTGTTCTGTTCTGCAGCACTTCTTCGATGGCTTTCTGGATCTTCGCTTCCGATTCCGTATCAATGGAAGAGGTGGCTTCATCCAGGAAGAACAGGCTTGGTTTTCCGATGATGGCTCTGGCAAAAGATACCAGCTGCTTTTCACCGGTGGAAAGCATGCCCCCGCCTTCTCCGACTTCTGTGTCATAACCATTTTCCAGTTTCATGATAAAGTCATGGGCACGGACAACCTTAGCAGCTTCGATGACTTCATCATCAGTAGCATCCAGTTTTCCGTAACGGATATTGTCTTTGATTGTTCCACTGAATAGATGCGGTGCCTGTAGCACATATCCGATATTGGAGTGAAGCCACTT
>DATIRH010000510.1:0-2626 GCA_035469845.1 Proteiniclasticum sp.
GAAAGGCAAATAAGATATTTGAAGAAGTAAAAACTGAAGGAATAAAGGCAGTGCTCAAAAACAATAAAAGAATTGGTATGATTGTATCTCCCTCTAAATATGATGAGATGAATGAAATGATTGAGGATTGCAGACTCTTACTTATAGCAATGAATCGCATGAAAAAGAACGACAAGAAAGCTATACCGATGAGCGATGTAATGAAGAGATTTGGCATCACACAAGAAGACCTGGATGAAACAGATGTAGACATAGATATCTAAAAAGAAATCAAACATCAGTCCACGAGGTGTATTGATGAGTTGGCAAATCAAATTTTATGAAGAAGCAATAGAAGATATGGAAAACCATTAGGTAATCATTCAGGTGTCAATCTCACTGGATGCCTTAAAATCAAATTCAGACAATCTGGAATAAGAGTTGTTTATTTTCTCGAACGAAAAGAAGAGATGATGAATGTCATCATTGTATCGATCAGAGATGATGATTATGTCTATAAGCAGGCAGTTAAGCGATTTTCATCCATCTAAATGTCATTACATGTGGTGTAAATGGTAATAATCCGTTAACCTTCTTAAAAAATCATAGTCAAAGGAGCTGTCCCTATTGTATGATGAAGGTGTAAAGGATTTCTTGAAGGAGATGATTAGATGAAAGAAAATGAAAAGAAAACTGATCAAGAAAAAATCGATGAAGCCGAATCTCATTTTGAAGCAGAAAATCTGAACAAATATGACGAGTTGGAACTGAAAGAGAAAAATCTGAAAATAAATGAGTTTGAAACCGAATATGTAGATCCAATTGATGGAGAAGTGAAACACATTAAAGATCATCCTGGCATAGACCTGGATGAAGTAACAAAAAGAGATCCTCACAAATTTAAAAAATAATAAAAAAGAGGTATTTCCAGTAATGGAAATACCTCTTCTCGTTGCTTCTGATTTTAGAGAGCTTTTATTTAAAATTATTATTCTACAGACTTGTGATTTCCTTGAAAAGTTCCATGGCCGCATCTCTAGGACCACTCTTCTCCTTATCAGGAACACCAAGCTGTGTATAGATTTCTCCAACTTTGACCTTTGTCTTGAACATAGCTTCAAAGTATAGATCCAGTAGTTTATCTGTATCCTCACTCTTTTGAAGCGGGCCGAAAGGATTTGCAAAGTAGGACTCTACAAGACCACTTTCTGTTGTTGTACCCTTTGCCATTCTCATACCGGAGCGGAAGACTCCCTTCGCTTCGTTCAGGTCCTTAAAGTACCTGACACCAGCCTCTCCTTCTTCAAGAACCTTATAGTTGTTCGCATAAAGGAACAGATCTACACGATACCCCTTCACGATCTCTTTGTAAGTCGCCACTGGCATAACCAGTCTGGCATTGGTCTTGTCTGGATTCATGAAGATGGATCTGTCGATTTCCTTGAATGCATATCCCTGATCCAAATCATCTAGTCTTACAAAGGCACCAATCTCTGTTCCATAAGCTATGACCTTGCCTTCTTCCAATGAGAAGAAGCCCATGTCGTCAAAGACGATGGTCATATCACTGATGTGGTCCTCTGATAAACTTCTTAGTGCTTCCAGGGATTCGGATTTACCTGCACCTGAATCACCCATGATGACAACATTAGCAGACTTTCCGTTCTTCATGTTGATATTGACCATAGCTCCATGAATCGGTAGACTTCCTCTTTTGATCATGATCAGATTATGTAGTGTCAGACTCATCTTCTTCATATAACCGAAATAGTCAATTTCTTCACTGTAAGGAACAAATCCCAGCATGATATCATTCTTCTTGTCATCGTAGAATACATTTCCCAATTCTTCATTGCTGTTCTGACCACCGTAAACGTAGATGATATCAGGCTTTCTGCCCACATATTCTTCTTCTCTGGCCATTTCAAATAGGTTGGACAGGGAAATTCCGTGTGCCATCAGATCTCTGTGGAAGTATAAAAATGCTGTGAGCTTCCCGATTTTTGCAGGATAGCAGAAGAAATGGTCTCTGTTGATATAAGCATCATCCATTGGGTTGACAAAAGTTTCCTGGAAAATACCATCTCTTTTGTTTTTCTTTGGATAGGAAATAAACGGTGAATCCATTACAATCGCACTGATAAATGGAATATCACTTAAGAGATCATATTCTTTTGGAATAGGCCATAGTGTCTCCTGCAGAATGACTCCTGCATTGACTCCTGCCGGAACCTGTCTGTACACATTAGGTTCAAAGCCAAGGACATTTCTTCTGACCTTTCTATACAGTTCCAGCAGCAGACTTTTGAATTTCTGATTGGCATCGATGAAACTTGTCTGTGCAAGTCCATCCGGGTTTCTTCTGTTCTGGATGATGGAGTATCTCTCCAGTCTACGCCAGAACGCATAGAAATCCTCAAGGAGCGATGAAAACCAGTCAGGGTCTTTAAGGAGCGGCTGATAGTCATCACGGATCTTAACAACCTCTTCACGACTGAAAATGGTCAGAAGCTTCATGACTTCAACTAATTTATCTGTCAGCTCGCCGATGGTATCTCCCTCATATATGGAATTCAGTAATTTATAGTTTTGCGTATTTCTTTTCGCGATGGATTCCAGATAGGTTGCGGTCACTCTGCGGAAAGAG
>DATIRH010000511.1:0-8629 GCA_035469845.1 Proteiniclasticum sp.
CTACTCTCTATATCCTTCCAAATGAAGGAAAGAAGGGAACCTTTATTAATTCGAAGGACTACCTCATTAAACTGGCTTATGCCGAAGATGTCGTTATTCTGGAGAAAGACAGCACCGATGAAAATCAGGTTTCTCTTGTTACTTCAACTGCAAGAATCTATATACCGCTGCTTGAACTTGTTGACCGCGAAAAGGAACTGGACCGTCTAGGAAAAGAAAGAAAGAAACTGGAGTCCGAAATTGAGCGTGTAAACAGAAAGCTCGGAAATGACAAGTTCCTTGCAAATGCAAATGAAGATGTAGTTGCAGAAGAACGGGCAAAAGGCGAGAAGTATAAATCCATGCTGGACGCTGTAGTAGAAAGAATTTCAGCTTTAAATTAATAGAGAAAAGAGAAAGTATAAGACAGGTTTTCCTGCTTATACTTTTTTTCTTGATATTCCTGGAATGAAAAGTATAATATAGCTATTGAGAAGAAGGAAAGATCAGGTGAACTTGAATTGAATTATAGAGAAACACTGGAAGCACTGCATCGTATTCCCAGAGTAAAAAAAGAAGACAACTTATCACGCATGGAACGACTACTTGAACATCTTTCGCATCCCCATAAAGGACAGAAATATATCCATGTTGCGGGAACCAACGGGAAAGGCTCAATCTCCAGAATGCTTGAAGAAGTCCTGGTTGAAAGCGGCTATCGGACGGGGCTTTTCACCTCTCCCTATATCTTTGATTTCCGTGAACGGATTCAGATTGACAATGTAATGATTTCTGAAGAAGATGTGATATTTTATTTCGATAAAGTCCAGTCTGCAGCAAAAAAACTGGAGGAAGAAGGATTTTCTTTTCCTTCAGAATTTGAAGTCGTTACCGCCATGTCCTTTCTCTATTTCAGAGATCAGAAAGTGGATTTGGCGATCATTGAAGTGGGCATAGGTGGGCTTTATGATGCAACGAACGTGATTGATCCGATTTTATCCGTCATTGCATCCATCAACTTCGATCATACAAATATATTGGGAACTACGCTTGACTCCATTGCAAAGCATAAAGCAGGAATCATGAAAGGAAGTCCCACCATTTCAATATCACAGCAGCCAGAAGTAAGAAAGGTGCTGCTGAGAAAGGCAGAAGAAGTATCCTCTGAACTTTTTATTACCAGCAGCAGAGAAATGAAGTTTATAGAAATGGACGGCATTCATCAGATCGTAAGGTATGACCTAAGTCCTACAAAATCAATTACAATAAAGCTCTCACTACTCGGTATCCATCAGATGCTGAATGCCGGTGTGGTGCTTCACGCTGCTGAAGAACTGAAAAATCAGGGATATTCAAATATTACCGATGCTCATCTTATCTGCGCACTGAAAAAAGTCCGCTGGCCTGGTCGCATGGAAATAATCAGCCAAGATCCGCTTCTGATCATCGACGGTGCTCACAACATGGATGGTGCAATCAACCTGAAGGAGAGTCTTGATTTCTATTTTCCTGGTAAGAAGGTCATCCTTCTTCTAGGCATGCTAAGAGACAAGGACATTGAGACTGTTACAGATGTACTGTCCCAAAACACAAAGAAAGTCATCTGTTTCACTCCTCATGACTTCAGAGCCCTGGAAGCAGATCATCTGCTTCCACTACTTCATGAAGGAGCAGCAGGAGAGACTGCAGATTCCTTTGAAGATGCTGTTCATAAAGCAATGGATGCATATGAAGACGGAAATCTGATTCTTTCGGCAGGTTCTCTCTACACCATAGGTGATATAGAGCGCGCTTTCAGAGATTATAGGACCCTGAAAAAATAAATTAAACAGGAAAAATCCGCTAAGGTATGATGTTTACCTCAGCGGATTTTTGATTTTCGACCTATTTGATCAGTTCTTTATAGAGCAGTTCATATATTTTTGTGGAATGGTCTTTCCAGTTCTGAACTGATTTATCTGCTGTCTCTTTTGTGGGAAAGTTCATGCTGATCTTAATCAGCTCATCTTTATTTTCAAAGGCTGATAGCGTAACCTGTATGGTACCATGTGGACCTTCACTGATCTCATGAGTGATGGTTGTTTCCTTAATCAGATGATTAATATTTTCCACCAGATATTTGTCGATTTCTTTTTTCTTCCTGTCGTTTATTCTGTCCTTGAACATTTCCAGAACCGATTTACCCTGGGCTGAAATCACGATGGCTTCTTTATCATTCACGACGTCCAGTTCAACCAGACCTGTTTTTATTAGCTCTTCAATATACTGTTGCAATTCGAAGTAATTGATATAAATACATTCTAATATGATATTCGAAAACTGAGCTTTTGTCAGGTTCAGTTTTGATTGCGATAGGGTATATAAAATCAGTAGTTTATTTTCAGCTAATGCATTATTCATTTGTTGTTCCTCCTTGCAGACTACAGTTATCATACCCAAAAATTAATTTTTTTACAATACAAAAATAGGTTGAGTAATACAGAATATCTTCATATTATTATACTATATCATCGATGAAGGGTTGTAATCGACTACATCTTTGCTATAATATATTGTAGTACGTTTTTACTTATACTAAGTACTTTTTATATAAATGGGGGGGAAACGCAACTTGGAAGTAACAAATGATAATGTAGTAATACTAGAAGGCTACTTTTTGGATGAGCCCGAATTCAGTCATGAACTCTATGGGGAAGAGTTTTATAATGCTAAATTCAGTGTGAACCGGTTAAGTGATTCAAAAGATATCCTGAATCTGACAATTTCCGGAAAACTGATTGAAAAAGAGGCTGTCTTCACGGACCAGTATACAAGAATCTCAGGACAACTGCGAAGTTACAATAAGGTCATCGGGTCAAAAAATAAACTACTTCTCACGGTTTTTGTCAGAATGATCGACTTTCCTGAAGAAAAAGCAGAAGAGCCGAATTCTATTACCCTGACAGGATTTATCTGTAAAGAACCGATCTATAGAATGACCCCATTCGGAAGAGAGATTACAGATCTTCTCTTAGCAGTAAACAGACATTTCAATAAAACAGATTACATTCCAGTCATCGCATGGGGAAAAAATGCAAAGTACTCTAAATCAATGTCTATTGGAGATAATATTAAGATTGAAGGCAGACTTCAGTCACGAAGTTATACAAAAACCTATCCGGATGGAGTCATAGAAGAAAAGGTCGCTTATGAAGTGTCCTCTTCAACTGTTTATCTGTTGGAACCCTTAAATGACGAACCCGATGATAATGAAGATATGCCTGATTTTGAAGAAAAGCTGAATATCTCCTGATTTTTATTGACAGAAATAAAAATCAGCCTATAATAAATACATATTACAAGAGAGTAGGGATATTTATGCTCAAGGGTTTACTGATATTCCAAAGCCTCATTATAATGCTCATGTTCATTGCAGCTGTGATGTTTATCATCCAGGGCTTATATATACAGAGCATTCTCTATGTGGCTTTTGGAGCACTATTCACGCATTATGTATTTTCAAATCGAAAACATAAACCAGAGTGATCAATAAACGGTTGTCTTATAAGGCAACCGTTTATTTTCGCTCAGATCAGCTTTTATATAATCAGATTTCATGATAAAATACTATAAGTTATTTTCAAAGATTCCAAACTGAGTAAGCAATAGAGAGGGAGGCATAGCATGGACAGTTATCTGGGTTTTTCAGAAATATATGATGAACTGATCAGTGAAGATATTGATTACAGCAAAATAGCATCATTTATTCTCTCTAAAACTGAAAATCGTAAGTTCTATCTTGATTTGGGCTGTGGTACCGGAACCCTTTCTACACTTATTGGAGGAAATTTCAAGGAAACGTATCTTGTCGATTTGTCTTCCGACATGCTTACGAAGGCTGTGGATAAATTCAGCCAGCTGAAGATTCCCCATAAAGCTTTCGCCATATCAATGGATGAAATAATATTTCCTGTGAAGTTTGACCTGATCACATCTTCCATAGATGCCATCAATTACATCTTGGATGAAAAAGAAGTAAGTACACTTTTCGATAAAGTTTATCAGCATCTGGAAGAAGACGGAGTTTTCATATTTGATGTGAACTCTGCTTATAAGATCAGAGAGATTCTGGGCTCAAAAGATTATGTGTTCACCAGTGATGATCTGGCTTATACCTGGGAAAATTATTATGAAGATGATATTGTAGAGATGGTCCTTAATTTCTTTGTAAAAAGAGGAGAGCTATATGAGCGCATAGAGGAAATACATGAAGAAAGGGCATATGAGGTGAATACACTTCTAGAAATGCTTGAGAAATCTGGATTTAAGGAAATTATAACCTGTGAAGATTATAGTGAAAATCCTATCACTGATATTTCAGAAAGAATAACATTTATCGTTAGAAAGAGGTAAGATTATGGATAAAATAATACACGCAACTGCACAAAGCGGAAGCGTTAGAATCATCGCGGCAGAAACAACAGACCTGGTGAATGAAGCCGTACAAAATCAGAACTCCATGCCGACAGCTTCTGCTGCATATGGCAGGATGCTTACTGCAGGAGCGCTCATGGGTTCTATGCTAAAAGGAGCTCAAGACTCCGTAACCGTTCAGATCAACGGTGGCGGCATATCTGGAGGCATCCTGGTTACTGGTAGAGCTAACGGGAGAGTGAAGGGTTATATCGTTAATCCTGATGCGGACCTTCCTAAAAATGAAAAAGGGAAACTTGATGTATCCGGAATTGTAGGCATAGATGGTAAATTCACTGTCATTACAGATTTAGGCATGAAAGAACCTTATGTAAGTTCAGTTCCGATCTATACCGGCGAAATCGCGGAGGATCTGGCCTACTACTACACAGTTTCTGAACAGACTCCATCCGCTGTAGCTTTAGGCGTGCTTGTGGATGTGGATGGATCCATCATGAAATCAGGAGGGTTCATCATTCAGATGATGCCTGGTGCTGATGAGATGCTGGCAGACCTTCTGATGTACCGCTTAGAGGAGATCCCAAGCATTACAACTCTGCAGCGGGATGGAAACACCATTGAAGAAATCATCAGATATATATTCGATGGAATGGATTTAAATATTTTAAGTGAAGGTACGCCTGAACTTTATTGCGACTGTTCCAAAGAAAGAGTAGAAAAGGCTTTTATTTCCATCGGAAAAGAAGAACTTGAACGAATTTACAAAGAAAACGCATCAGAAGAGCTGATTTGTCATTTCTGCAATAAGAAATACGATTTCACCCATGAAGATATCGGCAGATTGCTTGATGAACTGAAATAGTCGTATTGTTTGTGCATCATTCTGAAATCGTTTGAATTGAAATCACGTAAAAAATCTATACAATATTGTCGGTAACACTTGATTTATAAGGCAAATTCTGTTTTAATAATCTTTGTGTTCACAAATAAGGAGGACTAATAATTATGAATAAAGCACAACTTGTAACTAAGATCGCAGAGAAAACAAACTTTACAAAGAAGGACTCAGAAAAGGTGCTCAAAGCAACGATCGAATCAATCGTTGAAGCACTTACAGACGGTGATAAAGTCCAGCTTTCAGGCTTCGGTACATTCGAAGTGAAGAATAGAAAAGCAAGAGTAGGAAGAAATCCTAAGACAAACGAAGAAATTCAGATTCCTGAATTCAAGCAACCAGCTTTTAGAGCAGGAAAAGACCTGAAGGAAATCATCAACGAATAATTTTAAATTAATGAATACAAATAAAGAAAGAACAGCTTAGGCTGTTCTTTCTTTATTTTGTCTATTCTACAATTTACTTCTATAATTCTCTCTTGAAGTATGAGGTGTGTAGAAGCTTATGTGCCAATTCACCACCCGGTTCTCCTAAGAAGTTTGCATAAAGTTCCTGAATGGCTACATTTTCATGAGACATCCTCACTTTTTGCTGAGTGTCTATTGCATAGATACCAGCTGCTCTCTTTTTAAGGATTTCAAGGTCTCCATGGTGATAGGGTTGTCCACCTCCGCCTATACAGCCACCAGGACACGCCATAATTTCAATGGCATGGTAATTGCTCTTACCATCTCTGATGCTTTCTAGAAGCGTTCTGGCGTTCCCTAAGCCATTTGCAATGGCGATATTCAGAGTAAGGTCTCCAATTTTCACGCTGGCTTCCCTTAAACCTGCCATACCTCTTACTTCAGTGTAGTCCACCTTATCGATGGCTCCACCAGTCAGCTGAACTGCTGCTGTTCTAAGTGCTGCCTCAATAACACCTCCGGTTGTACCGAAAATCTGAGCTGCACCGGTTGATTCTCCAAGAGGGTGGTCATATTCTTCGTCATCCAGAAGAAGGAAGTTGATTCCAGCTTCTTTGATCATACGACCCAGTTCTCTGGTCGTAATAACGATATCTACATCTTTAACCCCACCAGATTCAAGTTCTGGTCTCTCTGCTTCATACTTCTTTGCTACGCAAGGCATGACGGATACTACAATCATATCTTCTTCCTTGATGCCCATTTTTTCCGCAAAATAATGTTTCGTGATTGCACCAAACATCTCATGTGGTGATTTACAGGTAGAAGGGATATCAAGAAGATCCGGGAACTGATGCTCAAAGAATTTAACCCATGCAGGACAACAACTTGTCAAAATAGGCAGATTCCTGTTGTTTGTGATACGGTCGATCATCTCATGGGCTTCTTCCATGATGGTTAAGTCAGCCGCAAAGTTGGTGTCAAATACATAGTCAAATCCCAGATTTTTCAGTGCAGATACCATTTTACCTGTCACTATAGCTCCAGGTTCGAGGCCAAATAGCTCACCAAGAGCTACTCTCACTGCAGGAGCGACTTGCACAACTACTGTTTTGTCCTTTTTCTCAAGCGCTCGCCACACCTTAGGAACATTATCCACTTCTACAAGAGCACCAGTCGGGCATACAGCCACACATTGACCACAGAAAGTACAAACAGTTTCATTCAACGGAAGATTAAATGCTGTACCTACAACCGTATCAAAGCCTCTGTCCAATCCTGAAAGAGCATGTACAGTCTGTACTTCATTACACATGGTCTCACATCTTCTGCATAAAACACATTTGCTTGGATCTCTATAGATTGCTTTGGATGACTTGTCTACAGGAAAAGTGGATATATCTCCCTCAAATCTGATCTGCTTGACACCCAGATCATGGGAGAGCTGCTGCAGTTCACATTCCTGATTTTTCAGGCAGACCAGACAATCCTTTGGATGATCTGAAATAAGAAGCTCCACCATGGTTCTTCTTGCTCGTATGGCTCTTAGGGTATCTGTTTTTATGTTCATTCCTTCATAAACCGGTGTTGAACAGGATGGTGCAAGGTTTCTTCTTCCTTCCACTTCTACCACGCAGGCTCTGCAGGATGCCACTTTGTTGACCATTTTGATGTTGTGGAGGTCCAGATGGCAAAGGGTAGGAATCTTGATGTTTAATGTCGCTGCTGCCTGTAGGATCGTAAAATCAGCAGGCACTTGGATTTCTTTATTGTTGATGGTTAACGTTACCATTATTTTTCCTCCTTATACAATCTGTACAGCCTTGACTGGCTTCACAGGGCAGGCAGTATAACATGCTCCGCACTTGATGCATTTTTCCTGATCAATTTCGTGTTTTTCACGAACTTTTCCGGAAATCGCATCTACAGGGCAGGCTCTTGCACATTTAGTACACCCGATACATGCATCGGTGATGACATATCTTAGCAGGTCTCTACAGACACCTGAAGGACATCTTTTGTCGACAATATGAGCACGATATTCTTCTTCAAAGTACTTCAGTGTGCTTAATACAGGATTTGGTGCTGTCTGACCTAGTCCGCATAAAGAAGTATCTTTAATGGTTTCAGAAAGGATATGTAGCTTGTCAAGATCCTCAAGCTCTCCTTTACCTGAAGTGATTCTAGTTAATATTTCCAGTAATCTCTTGTTGCCGACTCGGCAGGCTGTACACTTTCCGCAAGACTCTTCAACAGTGAATTCGAGGTAGAATTTTGCGATATCAACCATACAATTTTCTTCATCCATAACGATCATACCGCCGGAGCCCATCATAGAACCAATTTTGCTCAGTGATTCATAGTCAATCGGCGTATCCAGATCCTTTTCAGTAATACATCCTCCTGAAGGACCACCTGTCTGAACTGATTTGAACGCATGGCCGCCTTTGATTCCGCCACCGATTTCATAAATGATTTCTCTCAAGGTGATACCCATAGGAACTTCTACAAGTCCTACGTTATTGATTTTACCGGCTAGGGCAAATACCTTGGTTCCTTTTGAGAATTCGGTTCCGATGGAGGCATACCATGCAGGCCCTTTCTGGAAGATGATGGGGATATTGGCCAGGGTTTCCACATTATTTACACAGGTCGGCTTTCCGAACAGTCCTGATTCAGAAGGGTAGGGAGGCTTCGAGACTGGTTCTCCTCTGTGTCCTTCGATACTCTGTATAAGTGCTGTTTCTTCACCGCATACAAACGCGCCTGCACCATATTTAATCACAAGCTCAAAATCAAAACCGGAATTCAGAATATTTTTTCCCAGCAGATTAAATGCTTTTGCCTGTTCCATTGCGATTTTCAAACGCTTAATCGCGAGAGGGTATTCCGCTCTGATATAAACTACACCCTTATTTGCTCCTCTGGCGAATCC
>DATIRH010000512.1:0-1708 GCA_035469845.1 Proteiniclasticum sp.
CTTTATAATTTCCTGATTTTCCTTGCCTGTTCCCGGAAAAGTGCTTTTCGATTTTTACGATGAGTTTTTCCATATCCACGATATCCTCTTTCAGCTCCTCCGAGTTCACCACAGGCATGCCGTCATGATCCACTTCCCCATAGGTTTCGATGTCGATCATGGCTTCATACAGCTCAGTGGACTGATCCTTTGCATTTCTTATATATTTAAGTAATTTCTTCAGTTCATCATCTGTAAATTGCATTTTTTCCCTCACTCGTCCTTTTTTTATTTCCTTTATCATACCACAGCATTTTTTTCACATACAGAAGGAAAACCCAAGAAAACTTTAATAATATGAAGATATTCCTATGGTATACTTATTAGAACGTCGGGCAATTATCTTTTTTATATGAAGCCCAAGATGTTATGGAATTATTTTACTTACTAAATCTAAAAGAAGGGGAGGATTCCCGTTACTTATGAAATCGGGATAACGCAATTATGAATTTTAAAATTTTAACTGATTCCGGATGTGACATGCCTTTTGAGAAGCTCCATGAAAACAACGTTGATGTTATCGGTATGGCAGTGAACTTCAAAGGAAGAGAGTACATTGAAGACAACTGGAAAAGTATTGATGCAGAGAGCTATTACACTGCTTTAAAAGAAGGAGCTACCCCAACGACCAGCCAGATCACACCAACCAGATTCTATGAATTCTTCAAACCTTATCTTGAGAATGGTCAGGATGTTTTATATGTGGGGTTCTCCTCTTCTCTGAGTGGTACTTTCGGAGCAGCCAATATTGCACAGAATATGCTGAAAGAAGACTTTCCTGAAAGACGTGTTGAACTTGTAGATTCCATGTGTGCTTCCGTCGGCGTCTCCTTGCTTGTACTGAAAGCGGCAAAGCTCCAGAAGGAAGAGAAATCCTTGGATGAAGTCGTCAAAGACTTGGAAGAGAGCAAGTTCAACGTGAATCATATCTTTACCGTTGATGATCTTAATCACCTCAAAAGAGGTGGAAGAGTCTCCAGCTTTTCTGCAGCCATGGGCACCATGCTTTCCATCAAACCGATTCTCTACATGAGTAGAGAAGGAAAGCTTCTTAATATTGAAAAAGCAAAAGGCCGGAAAAAATCTCTTCATACACTGGTGGATTATCTTGAAAAAGGTCTAGTAGAGGCAAATTCATCTTCCGTGCTTATCGCTCACGGTAATTGTCCTGGAGATGTGGAGTTTCTTGAGAAACTGATCAAAGAAAGAAATCTTGCAGTTGATATCACCACCGTAACCATGGGCATGACCATCGGAGCACACACAGGAGCCAACGTCATCAATATGGTCTTCTTCGGCAAAGACCGGGAAGAGACGCTGAATAAAGCATAGAGGGAGCTTATATTATGGCTAAAGAGTCCTGGAAAAAGTATCTGCTCACCGGCATAACCGTCATCACACTGGTGGAAGCATACTTTAATTACATAGCATTAAAAGACTACATCGGAATATACCAGACTGGAATTTTCATCCCGCTTCTTCTTCAGCCCATTGTATACAGAAAACTATTCATGAGTGAAGAAAAAGCAAGTCTGAAAAACTGGAAGCTTCGTACAATGGGAACAATATCCATTGTCCTTCCTTTCGTCATCTTCTTCACCCTTCCAGACTACACATATGCTGAAGGAAAAGAGATGATAGAATCGACACGAGAGGACACGGTCAGTTT
>DATIRH010000513.1:0-1919 GCA_035469845.1 Proteiniclasticum sp.
TTTTCTTACATACCATTGAATCATTGAACAGAAGGTATTCTATCATGGAGAAAGTCGGATTCAATCTTGCAAGATTATTCCCTCAGAATGGGACAATACTGACTCAATGTTTTGGAGAAACCATTATTGGAATGATGCTAAGAGCAGCTCAAAAGAACAACAATAATATAAAGATATTTAATGCTGAAACCAGACCCTATCTTCAGGGTGCAAGATTGACCTCTACATGCTGTGCTCAAATGGGATTTGACACGACGGTCATTACAGACAACATGGTTGCGTATGCCATGGAAAATAAAGGGATTGACGTCTTTACATCCGCTGCAGATACAATTGCCCGAGATGGGCATATTGCAAATAAAATAGGTACATACCAGATTGCAATCTTATCAAAGCATTTTGGAATACCTTACTATGTTACAGGAATTCCAGATGTTGATAAGATGACCAGAAAGGATATCACAATTGAAGAAAGGGATCCAGAGCAGGTGTTAAGCTGTAATGGATTAAAGAACACAATAGAGGGAGTGAAGGGAATATACCCTTCATTTGATATAACGCCGCCTCATCTGATTACAGGCATTGTAACCGATAAGGGGACTTATGTTCCAAATTGCTTAAATGATTACTTTGATTCTGAAATCAAAGAGTTCTATTAAGCATGAGATACAATAGATGTTAAATCATGAACCGTTCACGGAGCGACCATAATACTCAGGAGGAAAAGAAGATGTTATTGGAAAAGGAAAGAAAATTAATTGTAGAATATGGAAAAATGATGAGCGAGTCAGGACTGACAACCGGCACAGGTGGCAATATCAGCATCTATATTCCTGAGGAAGCTATGATGGCAATCAGCCCTTCAGGTATTGGATACTTTGATACCAATCCAGAGGATGTTGTGATTATGGATCTGGACTCAAATATAATCGAAGGCAACAGAAAACCATCCAGTGAATGGGCATTACACTCAGAGATGTATAAAAGAAAACCTGACTGCAGATCAGTAGTTCATACACATTCCATGTACTGTACGGTTTTTGCTACACTGAACCAACCGTTGAGAGCGGTTCATTATATAATAGCTGATGCAGGTGTTTCAACTGTTCCTTGTGCTCCATATAGGACATTTGGTACCGTTGAGCTGGCTGAAGTAGCTGGAGAACACATTGGTGACGGAGATGCGGTTTTATTGGCAAACCATGGCATGCTGGCCTGTGGTACTTCTATCAAGAATGCTTACGGATTAGCACAAGGTCTGGAATACTGCGCAGAGCTTCAGTATCGCGCTATGTGTATCGGGAAGCCTGTCATATTAGATGATGAGGAAATGGAAAATGTACTAGAGAAATTTAAAAGCTATGGGCAAGTAAGCAGAAAAGAAGGCTAATATAAGGGGTCTTTGTTCCACTTAAATGTAGTGTAAGAACTGGATCGAAAATGGATATAATCAACAATTGAAGGCAAAAGAAATCTCCATCATCAATAACAGAATCTGTTATTGGTGATGGAGATTTTATATTATTATAATCTATGATGTTCGCTTCCGAGTATTAGGCTATCCCATAAATATAACAGCAACACCCAGAACGCCGATGAGGGCTCCCAGGACTTCATTGGCTTTTACCTTTTCCTTGAAGAAAATGATACTTACAGGAATGATCAGGATGGGCACGATGGCCATCAGTGTAGAGGCAATGGCTGTGGAAGTATACTTCACGGCCATGAGGGATAAGGATACGCCCACTACAGGTCCAAAGATCGATCCGATGGTGATGCCTTTCATGACACTCTTGTTCTTGAAGGTATTAAAGAAACCGGTCCATTTTTTTGTCACCGTGATAATCAGGATGAAACCTAAGATTCCAGCAAAAATTCTGATTTCTGTGGCAACAAATGGGTTCAGATCCGCTACGCCC
>DATIRH010000514.1:0-1881 GCA_035469845.1 Proteiniclasticum sp.
AGAAGGAATCAGAAATCTCATCATCTATATGGAGGATGTTTTTGTTCCACACGGTACACTAGACGCCGAGAAACTCCAGAAAATGAGTAACCAGGACATAGAAGAGATGCTTTACGATATCGGTGTTTCCATCCATGAAGAGAAGGAACAGGAAATCGGTGAGCAGATCAGAGAAATTGAACGGGTTATTCTTCTGAAAGTTGTGGATACCAAATGGATGGAACATATCAACAATATGGACCATCTGAAACGAGGAATCGGGCTCCGTGCGTATAAGCAGCAGGATCCTGTTCAGGCCTATCAGTTTGAAGGTTCGGAGATGTTTGATGAAATGATCCGATCCATCAACAATGACACCATCAAGTACATCATGCATGTAGCAGTGCGTAAAGAAGAAAAAATAGAACGTGAACAGGTTGCCAAGGAAACTTCGACCAATCAGGATAACACATTGAAGAGAAAACCTGCTGTGAAGAACACGAGAGTAGGTAGAAACGATCCTTGTCCATGCGGCAGCGGCAAGAAGTACAAGAACTGTCATGGCGCAGTGAAATAGATAAACAAATAGACTTGGGTGACCAAGTCTATTTTGAAATGAAACGAAAATAAGGGAGTGATGAACATGTTACCTAAAATGGTAGAAGCAGTTAATGAACTGAAAAGCTTCAAAGAATCACTGGATGAAATCCGGGTGTCTCTTTGACATCGAAGCTTTGTCCAGAAGAAGAGAAGAGCTTATATATAAAATGCAGGAACAAAGTTTCTGGGAAGATCTTGAGAAGGCGAAGAGTATAACCCAGGAAGAAAAGAACATTGAAAATGTGGTGAAAGAATATCATGATCTCTCTTTGAGAGTGGAAGATGCCATGATGATGATCGAACTTTCTGAAGAGGATGATGAGATGTTTGATGATCTTCTGCGTGAAGTGAAGGATCTCAAGAAGAGCATTGACGCCATGCATTTACGTGTTCTCCTATCAGAGAAATATGATCATAACGATGCGATTCTGACCCTGAAAAGCGGAGTAGGCGGTACGGATGCGCAAGACTGGACTTCTATGCTTCTTAGAATGTACACAAGATGGGCAGAAAAGAAAGGCTACAAGGTGGACCTTGTCAGTCTCATAGAAGGAGATGAAGCGGGCATCCGTGATGCCTCCTTGAAGATCTCTGGTCCTTATGCTTATGGGTATCTCAAGGCTGAAAAAGGAATTCACAGACTTGTGAGAATATCACCATTCAATTCCAGCGGAAAACGTCAGACGAGTTTTGCATCAGTTGAAGCTGTCCCCATGCTTGAGGATGACAGTGAAGTGGTCATAAAAGACGAGGAACTGAGAATCGACACCTATAGAAGTACAGGAGCTGGTGGACAGCATGTCAATACAACGGATTCAGCTGTACGTATCACACATCTGCCTACAGGAATCGTAGTCACCTGTCAGAATGAGAGAAGTCAGGTTCAGAACAAAGAAACCGCAATGAAAGTACTGAAGGGGAAACTTGTTGAAATCAAAGAAAGATTACACAAGGAGAGAATAGAGGACATCACCGGTGAAATGAAAGATGTGGGTTGGGGAAGTCAGATCAGAAGTTATGTGTTTAATCCCTATAATCTGGTGAAAGATCACCGCACCTTAGCTGAAGATGCCAATGTAGACAGTGTAATGGATGGAGACATCGATCTCTTCATCAGTGCGTATCTTAAGCAAAATAGCAACGGCAGTCTGTAAGTGGAAATAGGAGAAAATTATGAATATAATTGATAGAATTGCAAAAGAACTGAGTATCAGAAAAGATCAGGTGGAAGGAACTGTAAAGCTGCTTGATGATGGAGCAACCGTTCCATTTATCGCCAGATACCGAAAAGAAGCAACAGGT
>DATIRH010000515.1:0-2223 GCA_035469845.1 Proteiniclasticum sp.
AACAATGACTTTCCTGACAAAGGAAGGTAAAAACTACAATCTGAGACTGACCAAGGTGAGAACCGACATCACGGAAGTAGAAGTGGAGGAGCTCATGAACTCCATCATCTCAAAAAATCTCTTTTTTGAAGGCGATAAGGAACTGGAATACATAGGTTCCGCCTCAATCAACAGAGAAGAAGAAATCATCGCCTAGTTCAATAAAGGTGGGCTTATCATCCGTTAAGGGTGCTAAGCCCACCTTTTTTTATTTTCCGGCAGGGGCGATAGCGATGAGGGATTCGTCCATTTCGCTTTAAGACATTCTGGGTTTACCGGATGTTTCCTATTTGTTCATGGTAATGTCTTTAGGAAAATCAGTTCGTTTATTGTATAATTATAGCATCAGCATATTGTGGGAAAGAGGTGAAAACCCATATAACCAAATTGGGCAGCGATGAAAAATGGAATTGAATTTTTAAAAGGCTTTTTAGAGAAGATCAATAAGGACGATAGTATTGCTTATGCATACCAGCTTACCTATGGACTCCTTCTGTCCATTTTCCCCTTTCTGATCTTTCTCATGACGCTGATAGCCTACTTAGGTCTGGATAGCAGCTATATACTGAATTTCATGGAAACGAGTTTTCCGGAAGATATATTTCAACTTATGAGCGGACCGGTGGTGGACCTTATAAAGAACCAGAGAGGTGGATTACTTTCAGCATCAGTGTTTCTAGCCATTTATACCTCATCAGGAGGATTCAGAGCTTTCATGAAGGGGATGAACAAGTCCATGGGTTTCGTAGATCGTCGTGGATTCTTCTATAAGTACCTTATCTCAATCCTCTGGGTCGTTCAGCTGGCAACGACGATTTTAGTTGCGCTGGTCGGAATCGTATTCGGAAAGCAGATTCTGAGTCTCATCTCATCTTATTTCCCGAATTTCCCGGCCGAAGGGGTCATTGATGTTTTAAGAATTCTTGTACCGGTGGCGCTTCTTTTTGGTATTCTTTCCCTGGCTTATATGTTCATACCCGTAAAGAATATCAAGTTCAAGCATGCTTTCCCTGGTGCTATATCGTCAACGCTCCTATGGATTACAGTAACCTTCGTGTTCCAGTTCTACATCAACAACTATGCAAACTACTCGAGGTTTTACGGAACGCTGGGAGCGCTCATCGGACTTATGCTCTGGCTTTTGTTTACTTCAATCATTATGATTCTAGGGTCTTCTCTAAATTCTTACCTGATTCAGGTGAAGAATGTGGAAAATCCATTTATAAAAAGTATTCATGATCGAAAGAAAGGTGAAGCCAAGGTAGCGGAAAAAGTCGAAGATGCAGAGTCGGATGTAGGGGATGAGCGTAAGCGTCCAGACCCTGAGCGTAAGTTTGAAGCATTGAAAGAAGGACTCAAAAAGACCATGGATTCATCTAAAGAAGATAAATGATTATGTTTAAGACTTACAAATAGATAAAAGGATCCTGCCTGAGAAAATGGGCAGGATCCTTTTTTTTGCGCTGAATGATTATAAATTTTCTAAGAATAATGGGTCTAACTCGTATGACCTCTCTTATCATCATATATTCTTCATAGTATAATGGAGTTTAAAAGATAGGTGGTGAGTGTATGATCTTAGGTACTGGAATTGATATGATTGAAATTGAGAGAGTCTACAATGTTTTTCATACAGACAGAAGAAAAAAAAGAGTATTCACCGAAAGTGAAATTCAAATGTGCGGACAGTCCAAATCGAGACTGGCTGGGTTCTATGCGGCAAAAGAAGCTTTTTCTAAAGCTTTAGGCACTGGCATCAAGGGGATCTCCTTCAAGGAAATTGAAGTGCTGAAAGATCAGGACGGGAAACCTTATTTCAATATGGAACTGATAAGCGCGCACCTGGTCAGAAGATTCGGGGAAAAGAATTTTCAGCTGCACCTGAGCATTTCCCATGATCGGGAAAGAGCCGTCGCCATAGCTATGATCGAGGAGGAATAAATCATGCATGTTACTGATGTCAAAGCAATGAGAGAAATGGACAGACGTGCCATAACGGAGTACGGGATTCCAGGAATCCTTCTGATGGATAATGCCGCCATGGCTGTGATGAAAAATCTGGATTTATCCTTGAATTATTATGTTCTGGTCTGTGGACCGGGCAATAATGGTGGAGATGGCTTTGCTTTGGCATGGAAACTGAAGAATCTGAACAAAGAAGTGGATGTTTTTTATGTGTCGGAC
>DATIRH010000516.1:0-15788 GCA_035469845.1 Proteiniclasticum sp.
ATAAAGGAAGAGAAAATCGAATTTGATGAAGAGTACTATGAAAATCTTGCCGAACAGGGTAAGACCGTTGTATTTATCTTGGAAAACAGAGAACTCATCGGTTATCTCGCGCTATCAGATATCGTGCGGGATTCTGCAAGAGAAGCGGTAGAAGTACTCAAATCAATGAATATAGAATCAATCATGCTGACTGGCGATAACAGCAAAGTGGCTTCCTTTGTAGGAAATCAGCTAAAAATCGACCAGATTATTTCAGAAGTGCTCCCGAATGAAAAATCGGACAAGATTGAAGAATTGAAGAAACAGGGGAAGAAGGTAGCAATGGCAGGAGACGGTGTAAATGATGCACCAGCTTTAGCATTAGCGGACCTTGGTATCGCTGTAGGAGCAGGAACAGATGTAGCCATAGAAACAGCTGATATCATTTTAGTCAAGAATAATCCCCTTGATGTTGTAAATATCATCAAGCTTTCAAAAGCGACTTACAGGAAAATGATCCAGAATCTAATCTGGGCTACTGGATATAATGTGATTGCACTACCGCTAGCAGCAGGAGTTCTGATCAATCAGGGAATTGTTATCAGCCCTGCACTTGGCGCAGTTCTGATGTCGCTGAGCACTGTTATTGTAGCGGTTAACGCAAGATTCTTAAGCATTGACTGATTCAGGACCAGATGAAAGGTAGAATCGGATAGAATGACGAGATGAATCTTTACTTTAGACTATGGAGGTGAGCAGATTGGATAAAAAATGGATAGTCGGTATTACAATAGGTGCTCTATTGATTCTGGTTGGCTTGTTTGCCATTTTACTGGGGTCAGATAATTTCCCTATGAACCGCGGTGTCAATAATGGTACTGATACTGATACAGACAACGAACCGGGTACTGATATAGACACCGATAGTGGTGAAGAGACAATGCTTCCGATTCCTGCTTTGCTGGAAGATCAGAATCCGGAGACGGGCATATCTGAATTTGAAATCAGGGTACAGGAAGGGGAAACAAATTTCATCGGAAATAAGGCTACACCTACACTGGGTTATAACGGAAATTATTTGGGTCCTGTCATCAAGGTGAACAGAGGGGACGAAGTGCAGATGCACGTGAAGAACGAGCTTTCTGATGAAACCTCAGTACACTGGCACGGACTGGAAGTGGAAGGGACTGAAGATGGGGGACCCCATCAGGTGATACCAGAAAATGAGTTGTGGGAGCCTGTCTTTACCATCAATCAGCCTGCCTCTACATTATGGTTTCATCCCCACGTCATAGGAACAACGGCCATTCAGGTGTATTACGGATTGGCTGGACTCCTTATTGTAGAGGATGAAAATTCCAAGTCGCTGAATCTTCCTGATGAGTATGGGGTGAATGACATTCCTTTGATCATACAGGATAGAAGTTTTAATGATGATGGTTCTTTTCTTTATTATGACAACATGTTGGATGGTGCAGTTGGAGACCATATCATAGTAAATGGTGCAATAGCACCTTATCTAGATGTGGAACAAGTAAAGATGAGATTCAGAATTGTAAATGGTGCCAATGCAAGTAACTTTAATCTTGAGCTTAGTGATCGAAGTGAATTTCATCAGATCGCTTCTGATGGAGGACTTCTTGAAAGTCCCATCGAGAGTGATTCACTCTTTATAACGCCTGGAGAAAGGGCGGAGATCATCGTGGATTTCTCGAGATACAATGAAGGAGAAGTTATTGAGTTAAGAAGTGATGGCGAGCTGGTCATGTCTTTCAAAGTTGGAGGAGAATCTGTGGATTCAACAGAAATTCCTGAAAAACTGGCAGAAATCGAGAAAATGGATGAAAGCCTGGTGACAGGATTCAAGAGCATTGAATTGGATGGAATGGGACGTATGGTCACTTTAAATGGACGTCAGTTCGATATGGATAGAATTGATGATGATGTCGCCCTTGGTGATGTCGAGATCTGGGAAATATCCACAGGAAGCCATATGATGATGGGTAGTCAGGGGCATCCTTTCCATATACATGGCACACAGTTTCAGGTACTCAGTCGAAATGGAGATGAACCTTACTTGAATGAACAGGGATGGAAAGATACCATTTTTGTGAATGCAGGAGAAACCGTCAGAATCATAGTGCAGTTCAACTACAAAGGAGTCTTCATGTATCACTGTCACATACTCGAACATGAAGAAGCAGGTATGATGGGTCAGCTGGAAGTCTATTGAGTACTGAAACTTCTTTAAGAATATAAACCAATAATCATATTAATAAATCAAACAAGTAGATAGGAGGAAAGCGGTGTCATTTTTGATGCCGCTTTCCTCCTTAACTATGAGTGCGACTATACCGAAAAGGACTATCGTATGATGGTGTCGGCTGAAAGAAATAGAGAAAAAAATTGAGATACTAACGCAATTATAGTGAATGAGATTGTCTGTAATTTTCTGCTTGGACTGATTAGACAATCTTTTTATCTTACAGTATACTTTAAATAAACAGAATCTTCTGCTAATGCATAAGTGAAATATGGTTTGATGCTGGTTTTCAGATTATAACTGAAGTATAAACTAGATTGGTAATGTCAATAAGATAAATAGACCCATGAAGCATGGAGGTGAAGAAATGGAAGAGCCAAATTTGGGACAGATCACAAGAATCAGAGGAAGTATCATTGAAGCTTATTTTCCAGAGCGTCTGCCTTTAATCAACAGCAAGCTGACGGCAGGAGAAGAGCAGGAAGCGGTCTTTGAAGTGAATTCTCAGATCAGTGATAAAAGTATCATGGCCATTGCCCTCACCCCAACTGCAGGTCTTTCTAGAGGAACCTCCATACTGGATACCGGAAAACCGATCATGGTGCCTGTGGGAAAAGAGACGCTTGGAAAGATTTTTGATGTGCTGGGCAATCAGCTGGACGAAGACAGGATCTCCGGAAATATACCCATGAGATCCATTCATCAGAAGCCTGTACCATTTTCAAAAAGAAGCACCACTGATGAGATTTTTATTACGGGCATAAAGGCTATAGATGTCCTGACGCCTCTGGCAAAAGGAGAAAAAGCAGGGCTTTTTGGTGGAGCGGGTGTGGGCAAGTCGGTTCTTATTACAGAGCTCATCAATAATACCGCAGCGGCCATGGAAGGGTACAGCATATTCTGTGGAATCGGGGAGAGATCAAGAGAAGCGGAGGAGCTGTATCGTGAAATACGAGAAGCTGGCGTACTGGATCATACCGTGCTGGTATTTGCCCAGATGAATGAGCCTCCAGGAGCCAGATTCAGAGTTGGGCATGGAGCACTGACCATGGCTGAATATTTCCGTGATGTGGAAAGGAAGGATGTTCTGCTGCTGATTGATAACATATTCAGGTTCATCCAGGCAGGTTCAGAAGTGTCAGGTCTCACAGGGAAGATGCCTTCAAGAGTCGGATATCAGCCTACACTGGCCACGGAGCTATCTGAACTTGAGGAAAGAATCTGCAACACCAGAAACGGCTCCATCACTTCCATCCAGGCTGTCTATGTTCCGGCAGATGATTTCACGGATCCTTCTGCGACCCATACATTTCCTCATTTATCCGCTTCTGTGGTGCTATCAAGAAAGAGAGCCAGTGAAGGGCTTTACCCTGCCATGGATCCACTGAACTCCACATCCAGAATGCTGAATCCGGAGATTGTAGGACAAAGGCATTATGACATTGCCCGTGAAATCAAGATGACGCTATCTTCTTACGAGGATCTGAAGGATGTCATTGCAATGCTTGGCATCAGTGAGCTTTCAAATAAAGATCGAAATATTGTGTATAGAGCAAGAAGACTGGAGAGATTTCTCACCCAGCCTTTCTTCACCACAGAACAGTTCACGGGGATGGAAGGAAAATTTGTGACGCTGGAGGATGCGCTTACGGGATGCGAAAGAATCCTTCATGACGAATTTATGGACTATAGTGAGGACGACCTGTATATGATCGGCAGCATAGACGAAGCTGTAAGAAAGAAGGAATCCAGTGATGAGAGTTAGAATTATCGTGCCGGGGAAACTGTTTCTGGATCAGGAAGTCGATAAAATAACAGCACCTGGTGCAGAAGGGTCTTTTCAGATCCTTCCACGTCATATCGATGTGGTCTGGACGCTGCAGTCAGGAATTCTGATTGTTACAACAGGAGAGAAGGACACTTATTTTGCAATCAATCAGGGGGTTCTCGTGAAGGAAAAAGATCTCGTTCAGATTTCCTCCTATCAGGTGGTGGAAAGCACTTCTCTGGAAGAGCTGCAGGAGACTGTGGAGAAGAACTTCAGAATTCTGGATGAGGAGGAGAAGAAGCTTAGTAGAATACTGGACAAGCTTGAAGCGGATACGCTGATCAGACTGGCAGAGCTGGAATAGGAGGAGTCACGTGAAAAAAGAAAGGAAAACTCCTGAAGAGAAACTCATGGATAAAATATCATCCGATGCAGAGAAAAAAATCGAATCCAGAAAAAAAGGAAAAGAAATCATGTTCGGACTTGGGATTTTTGGCATCGTAGGATTTTCCATTGCCATTCCGACCTTACTGGGTATTCTTCTGGGTACTTATCTGGATAAGAGAACGGACTCCAGCATATCCTTTACAATCACCTTTCTCTTTCTGGGACTATTTGTGGGGTGTGTCAATGCATGGAGATGGGTGAAAGAAACCGGTGAAGGGAAGAAGTAGTTTAGAGAGGAGGGTTTGAATATGCTGATAGCGTTTATCGTGGGAGTCTTAGTAGGAATCCTGTTTTTCGGCGGATTATATTTCACTGTCAAGAAGCTCACTACCATAAAATATCCTGCTCTTTTTATGATGCTGAGCCTGATTGTCAGGCTGGTTATTCTAGCGGGAGGGATTTATCTCATCATGGATGGTGGCATACAGAATGTTCTTTCAGCCATGGCAGGCATTATTCTAGTAAGGCTAGTGATGATTGCAAAACTGGGTAAAGCGCTTCCGAAAGAAACTATGGGAGGTGGATGATGAAATGAATATTGACCCTAGTGAAATTGTCTATTACGAGTGGGGATTTGTAAGAATCACTGCCACGCTGGTTTTTGCCTGGATCACCACTGCGGTTATCGTCGCTGGTGCTTTCTTTCTTACAAGAAATCTGAGAAGCGACACAAAAATAAGCAAGAAGCAGAATGCAGTAGAAGCTGTTTTTACATTGATCAATAATCAGATAGTCGAAATCAGTCAGGACAAATCAGGTAAAATACTTCCTTTTGCAGGGACACTGTTCATCTTTATTTTTGCATCAGTTGTATTGTCGCTGATTCCTGGATTCATCTCACCGTCGGGGTCGCTCAACACCACCATAGCGCTGGCTCTTTGTGTTTTCTTTGCGGTTCCGGCTTATGGCATCGCCAGTCAAGGAATTAAGGAGTATCTCAAGGATTATCTCAAACCCACCTGGATCATGCTTCCATTTAATATCATCAGTGAGATCTCAAGGGCTGTATCCATGGCCATCCGTCTTTATGGTAATGTCATGAGCTCTTCCATCATTGTAGGAATACTAGTTACCATCGTGCCTCTCCTGTTTCCAGTAGCTCTTCAGCTTCTAGGACTTCTTACTGGTGTTATACAGGCGTATATCTTTATGGTTCTTTCAGTCGTCTATATTTCAGCAGCCATAAGAAATAAGGACAAGAGTGTGTCCGAATCAGTATAAAAGAAGGAGGAACAATTATGGATTCAATGACCATCATCGGAATGACATCCATCATCGTAGCAGGGTTCACTATATCTATCGGCTCCATCGCGCCGGCTCTTGGAGAAGGAAAAGCAGTTTCCCAGGCGCTGGCATCCATGGCTCAGCAGCCTGATGAATCCAACACCATATCCAGGACGCTTTTTGTAGGCCTAGCCATGATTGAATCGACAGCCATATACTGCTTTGTTGTGACCATGATTCTTCTTTTCGCAAATCCATTCTGGAACCTGGTTTCGGGTTGATGTCATGCAAATCACTTTATTCGAGATTATAGCTCTAGTCATCAATTTTTTTGTTCTTCTTTTCATACTTCAGAAGCTGTTTTATAGTCCTGTGACAGAAATCATGGAAGAAAGGCAGCGGAAGATCGAGGAGAACATCACCAATGCGGAAAGAAAAAATGAGGAAGCTCATGAACTGATCACTGCCTATGAAAAGAAAATGAGTGAAATCGAAAAAGAGAAAACTGAGACCATGAATGAAGCGTTGAAAGAAGCGGAGGAGTATAAGCGAAATCTTGTGGACAGATATAGAAAGGAAGCAGAACAGAAGAAAACCGGATATCTCATGGAAGCTAAAGAAGATAGAGAAGCGATTGCAGCTGAGATGAGAAACTTCATGGTGAAGGGAACTGTGGATATCGCAAGAAATCTTGTGGACAGTTTTCAGCGGGAAAATCTGGAGAGTTATCTCTTTGATGCGCTGCTTTCGAAAATCAGTTCCTTCGCTGAGGAAAAACATGATGTAAGACGACAGGAGGATGCTGGACGGTTTGTACTGATCAGTGCTGACAAGGTGGACGAAAGAAAAAAGGAACAGCTGGAATTTGTTCTGAAGGAAAATCGATTCGATGTCCGTTCTCTTGAAATCAGAGAAGATCCATCTCTGGTGGCAGGTTATATGCTCAAGATGTCTGATTACACCATCTATTCCAGTATCAGTCACTTTATCGATAAAAAAGAAGAACAGCTGAAGGAGTTTCTGGAGAAGTCTTTGAGAGACAGGGGTGAGGATGATGACGCTTAGAAAGGATATTGCCTATCTTCTAAGTATGCTGGATAAAATGGAAGACACTTCCCTTGAGGTCGCTGATGTTGAGGAAAGTGGAACCGTGGATTCCATAGATAGAGGAATTGCTGTGGTGAAAGGTCTTCATCAGGTCAAGAATCAGGAACTGGTTCAGTTTCCCAATGGAATACTGGGACTTGCTTATAATCTTGATCCCGCTGAACTGGGTGTTATTCTTCTGGGGGATTACACCACAATAAGAGCAGGAGATCCTGTAAGGCGCACTTTCAAAGTGGCGTCTATTCCTGTAAGCAGAAAGTTTCTGGGAAGAGTCATCGATCCCCTGGGAAATGTGCTGGATGGACAGAAGCCTTTGGAAATCAGTAGGGTTCTGCCTATAGAGAGAGAGTCTCCTGCCATCATGCACAGAGCACCTGTGAGTGAGCCTCTTCAGACAGGCATCAAAGTGATTGATGCCATTGTGCCCATAGGGAGAGGTCAGAGGGAACTGATTCTTGGTGACCGGAAAAGCGGAAAGACCTCCATTGCACTGGATACCATCATCAATCAGAGAGGAAAAGACGTGATCTGTATCTACTGCTCCATCGGACAGCAGATTTCTTCGGTTACAAAAAACCTGGAAGTTTTAAGAAAAACGGGAGCGTTGGAACATACAGTTGTTATGGTGGCTTCTTCTGACAGTCCACCTGGTGTCTCCTATATTGCACCTTATGCAGCCACTTCTCTTGCAGAGTTTTTCATGAATGAAGGTGAAGATGTGCTGATCGTCTATGACGATCTCACAAAGCATGCCAGGGCATACAGGGAACTGTCCATTCTTCTTGAAAGACCATCAGGTCGTGAGGCCTATCCCGGAGATATTTTCTATATCCATTCAAGACTTCTGGAGCGGTCCACCCATTTAAAGGAAGTCTATGGAGGAGGGAGCATAACAGCACTGCCCATCATAGAAACCCAGGCGGAAAATATATCTGCCTATATTCCGACGAATCTGATTTCCATCACAGACGGTCAGATTTACCTGTCTCCTAAAATCTTTCAGAGCGGGAACATCCCAGCGGTGAATGTAGGAACTTCCGTGTCCAGAGTGGGCGGTAAATCACAGCTGGCTGCCTACAGAGAGATCATGGGTCCGCTGAAACTGAGCTATTCACAGTTTGAAGAGCTGGAACTCTTTTCCAGTTTCAGTACAGTGGTGGATGAAAGTACAAAGAAGCTGCTGGCTCGTGGAGAGAGAATCAGAAAGGTTTTCAATCAGCCTCAGTTTTCACCCTTAGAAGTGACCCACCAGGTCGGTGTCTTTCTTGCTTTGACAGAAGGCCGTCTGGACGAGATACCTCTGGAAGAAATAGCGCATCATGAGAAGCTGATCAGAGATGTTGTAGACAGTATGGAACCTTTCCGGAATACGATCCTTATGAACAGAAAGATTGACGATGAACTGAAAAAAGAATTCCTGGATGCTGTTCGATCTGCTTTAGAGGAGGGGGATGTCTGATGAAAAATCTTCAATCCCTGAAAAAGAGTCTGAATTCAGCGCAAAATCTCTACACCATCGTCAACACCATGAAGATCCATGCAACGACAAACATCAATCAGTTTCAGCAGGCTGCAGATGCATCCATGCAGTATCGGCAGGTGCTGAACAAAGCACTCTCAGTGGTGATAAAGCATAGGGAAATGCCTTTAGAGGTATTAAGGAGACATGAAGGGAAGACCATCCATGTAGTGTTCAGTTCAGACCATGGACTTTGCGGAAGTTTTAATGAAAGAATAACGGACTATGCCAGAACAAAGATTGATGAAAATGAAATGGGTCTGTTACTCATTGTCGGTGAACAGGGAAGAAAGAGACTTGAAGGTGAATACGCAGTAGAGGAATTCTTTGTGGTGCCTCAGACAGTGGATGGAATCACTGCATCGGTTCAGCATCTTCTTTCATCGCTGGATGAGCTGCGTGAAAACAATAAAATCAAAAATATTTATCTTCATTATAATAGAGCAAGCGGAAAATACGGATTCACAGAGCAGTCAGAAAAACTTTTTCCTCTTGATTTGAAGAAAATCAGAAAAGAGGATGCCAAATGGAAATCAGGTGCACAGCCCACATATTATATGTCAGAAGAAAAACTCCTTTCAGATCTTCTTAAACAGTATTATTTCATCACGCTATTCAGAACCTTCTGCTACTCTCTTGTGACGGAGAATGAAAGCCGTATTGCTTCCATGACAGCAGCCAAAAAGAACATCGAGGAGCGAATAGAGGAACTTGAAACAAAGTATAAACGTATGAGGCAGGATTCCATCACCGATGAAATCAGAGACATCACGTCAGGTTTTTATGTGTTTAAGAAATCGAAATAAGCGATCAGCATGCGAGTCCTGAAGACTGATTGCTTATTTTAATGAGAGTGATAAAAATGGAGTCAATTACTCGAACATGAGATGGTGTCTGTTTTGAATAATCCTTTGGAAATGCTTGTCAGAATATCCGATTGAGCGGATATTTTTCTATTTTGTACCCTTTCAGTAAGAATCTGTATATCCGGAAAAATCCCAATCCTTTGAGTCGTGGTATATTGTTCTATAATAAGAAATAACTTTCCAGTCCGCATCCTTCAGATCTGTCTGAAGATGAGATTGAGGAACTGTAGAAAAAGGAAGAGTACATATGGCGTTAAACCAACCTGTTCCCAATATCAAAGACTCAACCAAATCAGAAATGATTCTCAGAGGTCCTATGTATAAGGTGCTCTGGATGATCTCGCTGCCGCTGATCATCAACAATCTCATCATGACGGTGTACAATATGGCGGATGCTTTCTTCGTGGGGCAGCTGGGAATCACTGAATTTGCAGCGGTTTCATTTGTTAATCCTGTGATGTTTCTTTTCCATTCCATCGGACTTGGTATCCAGATTGCGGGGACATCGATTCTTTCGCAGATGATTGGACGAGGCAAGATCAAAGATGCCAAGGAATATGCCTGGCATGTCATGGTATTTACAGTTTTCATGGGACTTCTTGTAGGTGTAGTAGGATATTTCACTTCACCTTATATTATCCAGTTCATGGGAGGAACTGGGAAATTCGGAGAACTTTCCAATGATTATCTCAGATACATTTTCCTAGGGGTGCCTTTTCAGATCGTCTTCATGGGCTTTGTAGCCATCATGAATGCCCAGGGTAATACCAAATCTTCTACCTTTGTAAATGCCTTTGCTGCTATACTGAATATTTTCCTGGATCCTTTCTTCATCTTCGCAACCATCCCTGTACTGGGACTGCCTGGATTGGGAATGGGTGTTGCAGGAGCCGCTGCAGCAACCTCTGTTTCACAGGTGATTCTTATGGTTCTTGGCTTCTATATCATGAGGAAATCTTCGAAGACAATTCCAGTAGGATTCAGAAACATTCCATTTGATATGAAAAAACTGAAAAGAATCATTACCATAGGTCTTCCAAGTTCTGCTGGGCATTCTGGAGCAGCATTCGGGTTTATACTTCTGAATGTTTTTATTGCAGATTATGGTACGTCTCTTCTGGCGGCGTTTTCACTGATCAACCGAATCAACAATATGATCATGATGCCTGCCATGGGTATCGGTATGGGACTGACGTCCATCGTAGGTCAGAATATGGGTGCGAAAAATCCTGCAAGGGTACGGGACGGATTCTGGAAAGCGGTGAAGGCTTCACTTCTGATCAGTGTTATAGGTGCATTCGTCATATACGTGTTCCGATTCCGTCTGATCTATTTCTTCACACCTACTGCAGATGATCTTATGGTGGCTCAGAGTCTGGAGTACCTGACATATATTCTGCCTACAATTCCGCTCATGGGACTGTTTTCAATATTTCAGGGGCTATTTCAGGGATCAGGTCATACGAACTATTCCATGTTCATGGCCATCGGAAGGCTTTGGCTGGTAAGAATTCCAATGATCCTTCTGTTTAGTTATTTCACTGGTCTAGGCCAGCGTGGTGTGTGGATTTCAATGAATGTATCCAATATCCTAGTGGTGATTTATGGGTTCTGGATCTATAAATCCGATCGGTGGACAAGAGAAATTATTTAGGTCTGAAATGCATCATTATATTATAAGGTGTTTAGAGGTTCAGTTATATATGGATGTTTCCCCTGCTTGAAGCGGGGGATTTTCTTTGCGCATTATTTGCAGTATTCAGTGCTGAGCATTAACGTACAAATGGTGTGAAGCTTCATTGTTGAAAATATACACCCCAAACAGCTAAGACAATATGAAATGAAACTTCTATATGCCAACAAATAAAGAGATGATTCCTTCATTGATTTTTCAACGGCTATCACTACAACAGAACAATATTGATTTTGCCCTTCCTTAAATACATACGAAAGTACCATCTAGCGATGGAGTTTTTATGATTGCGGAATAATTATGCAAATTGAGGATAATTATTCAAAGTTATCACAATAATGAATAATTTCCTGCAGAGAATACGAATTATAAAAATTTATAATTAATAATACTCACATGATAACGGAACGCTATAAGGAAAAGAAAGATAATCATACGCTTTTACTCTGTTATAGTGATTATCAAATTAATAACAGATATACAGATAAATACGTTTACACTTATTAAGTCAGGGTTAATTTTAATAAATATCATTAAAATATGAGAGATGACTGCATTATTGTTGACTTGTAAATTGTAAGATGTATAATTATAAAAAAACAACCACATCGATACATTTTGTTCACAATAATGTTCGGTTGTGGTGAACAACTGTTTCCGTCACAGGAATAATCAATAAAATATAAGGAGGAAAATCATGAAAAAAAAGAGAATACTCGCAATGTCCATGGCTCTCGCGGCAGTGATGATGATCACAGCATGCGGCGATGCCGATACTCCAGCTGAAACACCAAGTGAAACTCCAGCAGAAACTCCTGGAGAAGAACCAACCAGCGGAGATAATGTACTTAAAGTGCAGTTTAACGTGGAAGTCGCTTCCATGGATCCACAAATTGCTACTGATGGAACATCTTTTGAAGCCATCGCAGCAGTTACAGAAGGTTTATATTCTGTAGATGCTGAAGGTTCAGCTATCCCTGCTATGGTAGATACCGTAGACAAGAGTGAAGACGGAATGACCTATACATTCAAACTTAAAGACGCAAACTGGTCCAATGGAACTCCTGTAACAGCAGATGATTTTGTTTTTGCATGGAAAAGACTTGTAGATCCAGAAGTAGCAAGTGAATATGCATTCATCATGGGTGTAGCCGGTGTCAAGAATGCCGATGCAATCGCATCCGGTGAAATGGCAGTGGAAGAACTTGGTGTAACAGCAGAGGATGAAAAGACACTTTTAGTGGAACTGGATTTTCCGGTACCATACTTTGAATCCCTGATGTCGTTCCCATCCTTCCTGCCTATGAATGAAGAATTCTTCACCTCAGCAGGAGACAACTATGGAACATCACCAGAAACCTTGCTTGCAAACGGTCCTTTCAAGGTTACCGCTTATGAGCCAGCAGCAACAACCATCACACTGGAAAAGAATGCAGACTACTGGGATGCTGATGCTGTAGCATTGGATGGTATCCAGTATCAGGTCATCAAAGATTCACAGCAGACAATGCTTTCTTATCAGAACGGAGACCTGGATGTAGCAACTCTTTCCGGAGAACAGGTAGAGCAGTTTATGAACGATCCTGAATTCGTAAATGTAGTAGCAGGATATCTCTGGTATGTATCTCCTAACCAGATTGTTGCCGGTCTTGAAAATGTAAACATCAGAACAGCTATGGCTATGGCTTTTGACAAAGATGCAGTAGCGAACAATATCCTGAAAGACGGATCTATCCCAGCGAACTTTGCAGTTCCTACACTTCTCGCAACTGGTCCAGATGGAAAGGACTTCAGAGAAACAGCTGATACCTACCTCGTCACTGACAAAACAAAGGCTCTGGAATACTGGGAAGCTGGTCTTGCAGAACTTGGTTTGACAGAACTCAGCTACACAATGCTCGTTGAAGACACTGAAGCTTCTATTAATGTAGCACAGTTCCTTCAGTCAGAATGGCAGACAACACTTCCTGGTTTAGCTGTAGAACTACAGACTATGCCAAAGAAAAATCGTGTTGAAAGAATGCAGGCAGGCGATTATGAACTTGTTCTTACTCGTTGGGGCCCAGATTATGCGGATCCTATGACGTATCTTGACATGTGGACTTCAGATAGTTCAAACAACTACGGATTATGGTCCAATGCAGAATACGATGCGCTGATTGAAGACGCGAAGAAGGGCGAACTTGCTCTTGATCTTGAAGCCAGATGGGAAGCACTGAAAGATGCTGAAAAGATGGTAATGGATGAAGCGGTCATCATGCCTGTATACCAGAAAGGTGACGCAGTTATGGTAAGAACCGGAGTAGAAGGCATAGAGTTCCACTCAGTCGGAATCAACAGAGTCTTCAAGAACACAACTAAAGAATAGATAAAATAGTATAGAACAATAAACTAAAGAAGAGTGTGACGCTGTTTAAGAACACATAAAAATGCAGCGTCCTTCTTCTATTTACTGAGTTAATTCTATGAGGAGCAGTGCATATGAAAAAGTATATTTTAAAACGTATCGGCATCTCCGCATTGACGCTTCTGGTCATTCTTTTTATCCTTTTCATCATGCTGGAACTCATGCCGGGTTCACCGTTCAACGATGAAAAGCTGACAGATGCCCAGAGAGCAATCATCAATGCGAAATACGGCCTGGACAAACCGATGTTTATCAGATTCTTCAATTATCTGAAGGCGATGATTTCTGGTGACTTTGGTGTATCCTATAATATTTCGAAAAACACACCGATTACGCAGCTGCTGCAGTCAAGGCTTCCACTTTCACTTAGAATCGGTGGTCAGTCGGTCCTTATAGGAACCATTATCGGTATCATATTAGGCCTTATTGCTGCAATCAAGCACAATACCATTTTTGATACGCTGACTACTGTGATTTCAGTTTTAGGTGTCAGTCTTCCTTCTTATGTATTTGCCATGGCACTGATCTATACCATGGGATTCAAGCTGAAATGGTTCCCGCTCCTATACCAGATGGAAGCGCCCTTTGAATCGACGATTCTTCCTACAGTGGCGCTTAGTATGTTTACCATTGCTACGGTGGCCAGGTTCACGAGAACGGAAATGCTGGAAGTGCTGGGATCAGACTATATGCTCCTTGCTGAAAGTAAAGGTGTTGATCAGAAAAGGCTCATTTTCGTACATGCACTGAGAAATGCCCTGATACCAATCATTACAGTACTGGCACCTCTGATTGTCAGCCTGATGACTGGAAGCCTTGTGATCGAGAAGCTCTTTTCCATTCCTGGAATTGGATCGCTTATGGTCACAGCCATTCAGTCCAACGACTATAATGTCATCATTGCGCTGGCATTCGTATATAGTGTCATGTTCATAGGGATCATGCTTGTAGTAGATATACTCTACGGCATCATTGATCCAAGAATAAGACTTGCAAAGGAGGATCTCCATGAATAATCAGATGACCGAATTCAAGCCAGATGATTTTGAACTGATCAGAAAGAATCAGGACGATTTTGTGGATGAATCCTATGCAAAGGAATCGTACTGGAAAGATATCTTAATGAGGTTTGTCAAGAATAAAGGAGCAATCTTCGGATTGATCTTCATCATTCTCATCGTTGTCATGGCCATTATAGGGCCTGGTCTGAATGACTATACCTTTGATTCTCAGATCATTGCGCACCAGAATCTTGCACCAAGAGTGAAAAGTATTGAAAGTCTCGGTCTTGGCATATTTGACGGTGCAGAGACCATGAACACCTCTACAGGTGTGGTGGAAATCAATAAATATGTAAATCCTGATAAAGAAACTGGCCTGGAAAATACTTACTACTGGTTCGGCACGGATGTGCTGGGTCGAGACATCTTCACAAGAACCTGGTCTGGAACTCGGATTTCCCTCTACATAGCCCTCGTGGCAGTGCTTGTAGATATGATTTTTGGTATGAGCTATGGTCTTATTTCCGGATACTTCGGTGGAAGAGTGGATTTGATCATGCAGAGATTATCTGAGGTTCTGAACGGAATTCCTACACTGGTTCTCGTGACACTTCTGATCATCATCATGAAACCGGGACTTGGCACCATCACCCTGGCTCTAGCCCTGACGGGCTGGATCGGGATGAGTAGAGTGGCCAGAGCGCAGGTTCTGAAGCTGAAGGAGCAGGAGTTTATTCTGGCATCCAAGACATTGGGCGCCAAGGATTTCTTCATCATATTCAAGGAGATCCTGCCGAATATCTTCGGACAACTGATCATCATGTCGATGTTTTCAGTGCCTAATGCCATCTTCACAGAAGCCTTTCTGGCTTTTGTAGGATTGGGTGTTCCAGCGCCGAATGCTTCGCTGGGATCACTGATCAGTGATGCTTTCAAGTCTTTCACTACACATCCTTATATGATCGTGTTTCCTGTAATCGTACTAGCGTTGATCATGCTGAGCTTCAACCTTCTGGCTGATGGACTCAGGGATGCTTTTGATCCTAAAATGAAAGAAATGTAGGTGAATGTAATGCAAAAAGAAGTTGTACTGGATATGAAAAATCTGTCCATCTCATTCAAGACATCAGCTGGTGAGATCAAAGCCATCCGTGGTGTGGATTTCACTCTGTATAAGGGCGATACTGTCGCCATCGTGGGAGAGAGCGGCAGTGGGAAGTCTGTTACGGTAAAGGCCATTATGGGTATTTTATCGGGCAATGAGACCATCAACAGTGGAACCATTGATTTCACATACAGAAGGGGAGAAAAGGTGATCCATGAGGATCTTCTGAAACTGTCCAAAAATCAGATGAGAAAAAGAATCAACGGCAAGCGTATTGCCATGGTCTTTCAGGACCCCATGACGTCTCTTAATCCGACCATGTCCATTGGGGCACAGGTCATGGAGGGTATGATCTACCATTACGGTAAAAGCAAAGAAGAAGCAAGAAAGAAGGCCATAGAGCTTTTAG
>DATIRH010000517.1:0-9764 GCA_035469845.1 Proteiniclasticum sp.
AGGTGACAAAGTAAACAAATTATAATAA
This sequence comes from Proteiniclasticum sp., assembly GCA_035469845.1. Taxonomy (GTDB): domain Bacteria; phylum Bacillota; class Clostridia; order Clostridiales; family Clostridiaceae; genus Proteiniclasticum. Next base: position 29 of record DATIRH010000517.1, read on the forward strand.
AGGAGTGTTATCTGTTGAAAAAACTAGTTGGAACATTTAGAACAGAAGAAGAAGCGATTCTGGCCATCAACCATTTAAAAGAAAAGGGTCTGGATCCAAATGAAATCTCTGTGGTAACAAATGAGCCTTACGATTACAAGACGATAAAAGGTTCTACGGCCGCTTCAGGGAGAGAAGAGGTCGTGGTGGGGAATTTCTATCATGGCAGAGGTGTGAATGAATTTATGGGCGCGCTTACGAACTATGGTATTCCTCCAGAGAACGCAACAGTGTACAACGACAGATTTAAAGATGGTAACATCCTTGTATTCATCGGAGTTCATGATGAAATCAGAAACCATATAGAGAATCCGGGAAACTACAGAGCACCTGATTTATTAATCGATGACAATAAAACCCCGGGAACCTATACCATTCTAGAAAGATTCAATGAAGACCCCGAGAACCCAGGTACCTATGTAGCAGCGGATTATGGATTCCGAAAAACTACACCAGGAACCTATGTAGATCCTTCCTTAAATGATGAGATCCTGACACCAGGGACCATCACAGAAGATGACGTGATTAATCCTCCACATCATATGCATAAGGTGGATGATGATGTAGAACCCGTAGATAAGGATTTTGCCTTGAATGAAAGAGAACTCGAGGATAACGTTCATGCTGATAAAGTGAACCGTAACGTATCTGTGGATGAAATAGATCCATTAGATCCGGACAGACCACTTCATTAAAAAAAAAGATCTGAAGAGAGGAGAAATCCTCTCTTCTTTTCAGTTCCAGCAGAAATCGATTTCAATTGTTGTTATTTTCTAAAATTTTATCTGAAATATAACATTTTGCATTAAAATTGAGATAAAATATAGTCATACTTTACTTATAACAGGCAACGGAAAATGACTAATGGATCATGCGATTGATGGGGGGATTTTCAAATGGAGAAGACATTGATGCTAAGGGGAAAAAATCTGGTGGATGAACGGAGTAAAATGATTGAAGAGAAAAGGGTGCTTCAGGAGTTTCTTTCCAGAAATGCGGGGAGAAAGAATCTTCTTGTCATAAGAGTATCTGAGTGCAAGGATGAAGTGATGGAAGAAATCACATCGTTCAGTAAAGACACTGGAAGAGAATTTATCCTGCTGAGTGGTAGTGATTTGTCACCTGAAAACATCAGGGATTTGACGAAGAAGAAAGATCAGCCGATTTTCATCGGTATTGAAGATCTGAGCAAGGCAAGAGCCCTAGGGACTCTTGAAGAGGCTGCGGTCTATAGAGCCATCATCAATATGGCGGATCCAGGGAATGAAGATTTTGGGCTCCATAAAGACAGTTCTTTTGTTTTTCTTGCAGAAGAGGAATTTCCAAGTCAGGAACTAGCTACAGTGAGCCTTACCTGGGCATATGAATCCGCTTTTCTGGATTGCAGAGATTTCAGAAGTAAAGTCATGGATCATATGAAAAAATATAAAGAAAAGTTTTTAAGAGTGAAGGAAAATGTAAGTGTAAATGGCAGAATCTATAGCCATATCCTACCTGAGAAGTACTATGAGATGAATTTCTCAAGAGATGTGAAGGATAAGCTTGTCGGGTCCAAATATCTGTCCTCCATTCACTGGCACAGATATTCCCATCACTTGAATTCCTCGCAGGTCATGGCTGTGAATTTCTTTTATCCACTTATAAAATATAGAGAACTGGATACACTCCTCACACTTATGGGCATAGATGATGAAATCGTCTATGAGCCTTCTCATATTTCTTTCTCCAAAGTTTCTGAAATAGAGCAGACACAAGGGCGAAAAACCTGTTTTGATTTTCACTTCAAGTTAAAATCAGGAAAAGATGTCTATGTCATTTCCAGATATACCAATGGATGCTACGGAAGAGCAGTGAATGAGGATTTTATGGGTAAATACAAAGAGACTTACAAGCCACTTCTTGAGAAATCAGAAATCATAAAAGAGGAATTTAAAAATGAAAAGTCTTTTCTTGAAAACTATAACTTCATGAGAAGTCTTGTTCATCTATCAGAAGACAGTTATCTTCTGGTGATTTACCCAAGAGAAAACTGGCGGATCAGAGACAATGCGCTGAAGATAGAAGAAGAGATTCTGAACGAAGGCTTCAAAGAGCATTACAAACCGGTGGTATGGGAAGACCTTCTGGACCTTCTTATAGACAAATTGAGAAATTATGATGTTGCGCGTTTTTATGAGTCCTGGTTTAAAGATAAGTATTTCAGATATTAAGGGCATAACAAGGCTTTTCTGGAAGGAGCATGAAAAATGAATAACAATGATTTTAAGAAAATAAGAAACTGGATCCATCGGAACGCACGTCCGCTGGATCTGGCCCGTTGGTCATTTCATTTTGAAAACGGAGACAGTGATGAAGTCATCAGAATGCTTTCCTTTTATCAGAATGAAGACGGTGGATTCGGACATGCGCTGGAACCGGATTCCTGGAATCCCCATTCAACACCGATCACGACCAACACAGCTGCTGAAATTTTAAGGGAAATCGGACACAAGAACAGGAAACATCCGATGATTGTTGAGATGCTGAAGTATCTTGAATCTAATCACGGGAAAACAGATCATAAATGGCTCTTTTCACTCCCGGAGAACAACCTTCATCCTCATGCACCTTGGTGGGAGGCAGCAGATGAGGGGACCATGACAAAATTCAATCCTACAGCATCGCTTTTGCGCTTTATTCTGGATTTTGGCGATTATCAGTCAGATTTATATATGCTGGCCTTGAATGAGATCGAAAATATAAAGAAAGAATTTATCGAAGTGGATGAACCATCCATGCACGATCTGATCTGTCTTGAATGTGTTCGTGACTATCTGGATGAAGAAAGGCTGAACAATCTGGAAGAAGAAACAATTGTAAAAGATCTTCGGAACTGGGAAGGGTATACCTGTAAGCCTTCTGCTTTCATAAAAGAAACAACTCATCCTCTTTTAAAGCGCAGTGATCTTAAAGAGCTGTTCTCTATAGAGCTCGACACCATTGTAAATTCAATGCTTCCGGAAGGGTACTGGGAGATAAGCTGGCAATGGGATAGCTATCCTGAGGAATTTGCCGTTTCGCGAAACTGGTGGAGAGCTAATCTTATAATAAAGAATCTGCTTCTTCTGAAATCTTTTGATCGGTTGAAAAATAAGCCTCCTCTTCTATAAATGGTGGCGTATGTCACACCATTTATAGAATTTTGACAATAAAATTTTACATAAAATAATGCATATACATTTCAAATATCAAATGAGAGAATTACGTATGCCATTACTAAATATTAATCTGTTTTGGTGCATTTTCGGAGGCGATTTTTTCTAATCTGTTAAACATGTACGAACAGGATTGACAACGGTTTCACCTTTGGTTAAAATTAATACGAACAGTAAATTCATAAATTGTTCAAAATATGACAAATATAGCAAATGATATCCATTTACAGAAGAAAAAGTTACATTTAATTGGCTGATTTAAATAACTGACTTTCTATAAAGGATAATTTTTTATGCGCTGATTTGTCTAATTAAGAGAGGGGAAAAAAGAATGAAAAAGAATCGTAAACTTGTCATCTTATCTGCTGTACTTTCAAGCATGATGTTACTTTCAATAGGATGTTCCTCAGGAACAGATGATGGAGACGACGGTGGTACTGTAGATATCGGTATTGTTCTTCCCACAAAAGATGAGCCAAGATGGGTTCAGGATGAAGCCAGATTCATGGAAGCGCTTGATGAAACTGAGTACTCTGTAGAGATTCTATTCAGCCAAGGATCTTCAGCAAAGGAAAAAGAGAATGTTGAATCACTTCTGACCAAGGGCATCGATGTCCTTATCATCTGTCCACAAGATGGAGATGCAGCCGCAGCCGCAGCAGATGCAGCAGCAGCAGAAGGCGTCAAAGTAATTTCCTATGACAGACTGATCACCGGTACAGAAGCAGTTGACTACTATGTGACATTTGACTCCATAGCTGTTGGTGCAGCACAGGGTCAGTATCTTATCGACAATGCATCCGGATCAGACAATCCACTGTACCTATATGCTGGTGCAGCATCTGACAACAACGCATTCCTGTTCTTTGAAGGAGCATGGAGCGTACTTCAGCCTAAGGTTGCAGATGGAACATTTGTCATCAAGAATTCACCAGAAGCTGTAAAGCTTCAGGACAAAGCTGAACTTACCAGAGACGAAATGTCCAGTATCATCGGACAGATCACAACAAACTGGGATTTCAATGAAGCAAAAAACAAAGCAGAATCTCATCTGACAGCAGCAAGTGCAGCTGACAAGGGCGACGTATTTATACTTGCTCCTAATGATGGTACTGCAAGATCCATAGCAGATACATTTGCTACAGACAGTGACGTTACAAGTTTCGTAGTTACAGGACAGGATGCTGAAATGGCTTCTGTACAGTACATTATCGATGGAAAACAGTCCATGACAGTATTCAAGGATGTAAGAACACTTGTTAAAGACTCCATAGATATGGCTGTATCCATACTTAAGGGAGAGACACCTGAAACAACTGGTGATTATGACAACAAGACTAAGGAAGTTCCTGCCAAGCAGACAGAAGTAATCACAGTAGATCAGGAAAATGTTAAGGCTTCACTTATTGACTCAGGTTATTATGAAGCTTCCGATTTCACAGGTCTGGAATAACATACAGTTTTAATTCAATTCTTTAAGAATCATTATAGTGAAAGCCTGTTAAAGGCTTTCACTATTTATGATATTGTGGAGAAATAGGATGGATATTTCATTATGATTTCTATGAAGACACATGCCTTACGCGAAACAGAGGAGAGGGATGCATTATGGAAAAAGCCCTTAAGACAGATTATATTCTGGAAATGAATAATATCACGAAAGAATTTCCGGGCGTGAAAGCCCTTGATAACGTGAATTTCAAGGTCAAGCGAGGAGAAATCCACTGCCTTGTAGGCGAAAATGGAGCGGGCAAATCCACCCTGATGAAAGTTTTGTCAGGTGTATGGCCTTACGGCTCCTATGATGGAGACATTGTACTTAACGATGAAATACAAAAATTCCAGGGAATTCAGGATAGCGAAAAAGCTGGAGTTGCAATAATATACCAGGAGTTAGCACTTATACCAGAACTTTCTGTGTACGAAAACATTTATTTAGGACATGAAATCAAAAAAGGACGAATTATCGACTGGAATGAAACCATCAAGATGTCCGCAGAGATGCTGAAAAAAGTCAGACTCAACGTCAATCCTGAAACCAAGATCAAGGAACTTGGCGTAGGTAAACAGCAGCTCATTGAGATTGCCAAGGCCTTCAGCAAAAATGTGAATCTTATCATACTAGATGAGCCTACAGCAGCGCTTAATGATGATGACTCAGAGAATCTTCTGAAACTGCTTCTTGAACTGAAAGAAGAAGGCGTGACTTCAATCATGATTTCTCATAAGCTCAAAGAAGTCATACATATAGCAGATACAGTCACTGTATTAAGAGATGGAAAAACCATCTGCTCCCTTTCCAAAGAGAAGGGGGAAATTTCTGAACCAGTGCTTATCCGAAATATGGTCGGCAGAGCCATTGATGACATCTTTCCGAAGAGACTGGAAAAGAAGATTGGGGATATCATTCTTGAAGTCAAAAATCTTAATGCTGTCAATCCGAAAAATGGGAAGAAAGTACTCAAAAGTGTCAATATCAACACCAGAAAAGGTGAAGTGGTAGGCGTTGCAGGTCTTATTGGTGCTGGTAGAACAGAACTTGCCACAACCATCTTCGGAAATCCAAAGGGTTTCAGAATCGAGGGAGACATTTTTCTGAATGGCGAAAAAATGAATTTTCATCATCCTAAAGATGCCATCAAGGCAGGAATCGCTTACGTCACCGAAGACCGTAAAGCGGAAGGCCTGATCCTTCTTCAGGACATCAAACATAACATTTCCATGGCAAACCTGAAAGCCATAGCAAGTAAGGGTGTTGTTAATGAAAATGAAGAAATCAATGTTGGTGAACATTACAGAAAATCACTGAATATCAAAACCCCATCTGTAGAACAGCTGACAAGAAATCTCAGCGGTGGAAATCAGCAGAAGGTATCTATTGGAAAATGGTTGAACACCAGACCTCAGGTACTTATTTTAGACGAACCGACTAGAGGAATCGACGTAGGTGCGAAGTTTGAAATATACACCATCATCAACAGTCTGATAGCAGAAGGCATGAGCATTGTCATGATTTCCTCAGAGCTTCCGGAAATACTAGGTATGAGTGATCGTATCTACGTGGTCGCAGAAGGAAAGATCACTGGTGAACTTACAGTGGAAGAAGCGACTCAGGATAAGATCATGGAACTGGCTACAGTCTAAAAAGTGAAGGAGGAATCAACAAATGGAACTATTAAATGATCTCAAAACCATGCTTAGAAAGAATATCAGAGAATACGGAATGTTCATTGCTCTATTTGCAATCATGCTGGTATTTTCCATTTTAAGTGATGGAGTTTTTATGTCTCCAAGAAATATCAGTAATCTGATCAATTCCATGGGTTATATTGCAGTGCTTGCAGTTGGTATGACTCTGATTCTGATTATTAAGCATATCGACCTTTCCGTCGGATTTGTGGCAGGGTTTCTGGGTGCGGTGGCTGCGATGCTGCTTACTGCCTACAACCTTCCAGTACTTGTTGTCATTCCGATTGTACTAGTCATGGGTGTCCTTATAGGACTCTTTAACGGGTATCTGGTTGCAAAACTGCAGATTCCTGCATTCGTTGTTACTCTGGCAGGCATGCTCATATTCAGAGGAGCACTGCTTCAGGTTACATCTAGAACCGGTACAATCATTGTTCCCAATAAGTTCTTCAACAGTATCGGTGTCGGTTATATACCAGACCCCGTCAAGCTTATTCCCGGTTTCCATACGCTGACCTTAGTACTAGGTGCGCTTTTCATTGTATATGGGATCTGGGCACAGTTTAAGAACCGTAAAAACAAGCTTAAATATAATTTTGAAGTGGTTCCGATTAAGATCTTCTACATTAAAATAGTTTTCATTTCATTACTAATCGGATATGTCACATACATACTCTCAGACTACAACGGGCTTTCCTGGACAGTGGTTATTGTAATGATAGTAGTTGCTATCTATCATTTCCTGACAACAAAAACAGTCCTTGGAAGACACATCTATGCTGTAGGTGGTAATGATGAAGCGGCAAAACTCAGTGGTATCGATGTAAAGAAAGTAACACTTTTCGTTTTTGCTTCCATGAGTATGCTCGCAGCATTATCAGGTATTCTCTTCACTGCAAGACTGCAGTCTGCAACAGTTACAGCTGGAACAGGATTTGAGCTTGATGCCATCGCATCCGCTTATGTCGGTGGTGTATCTGCAGCAGGTGGAGTAGGTAGAGTCACAGGCTCCATCATCGGAGCGCTTGTTATGGCATCACTGACCAGTGGTATGAACCTTCTTAATGTCGGAGCATCTTATCAGTACATCATAAGAGGTGCAATTCTCATCCTGGCAGTAATCTTCGATGTTCAGACAAGAAATAAGGGAAAATAAAATCAAAAATAATGAACGTATTTATAATCAAAGAGACCTGGAATTCAGCAAAGAATTCCAGGTCTTCTCTATTTAATTCATTTCTTTGCATATTTCGTAAGCTAGAAAAATCAGTTGTTCTTATCGAAGCGATAATGAATATCTTGAATGATCAAAATTTGCTCTACTGATTTACAGGTATTTTCCAGAGTCTGTAGAATCGCGAGAACTGTGTCCCTGTTATTACTACTTGACACGAAGGATCCTGTTCATCGGAGAAGATATAGCCTGAACCCATCTGGTCCGTTAAGACAAATCCCTCATCAGGCAGGACGGATTCAATCAGTTTCGCATCCAGGGAACTTTTAGATATATAGTATAGGGTTTCATCGTCATCGTCGTATTGAACGATTTCAGCGTCACTGAGACTGAGCCTTACTATTCCTGACAACACAGAAAGTGTATTGTCTTCCTGCATCAGCACGGGGGTAGCCCATACGAAGATGAGAAGAGTCAGAGCTAGAACGAAGCTCAGCACAATATATTTTTTTCTCATGAGGTTATCCTCCTACATTCATGGATACTATATTATGTTCATCATGATAGTATGGTTATTATTATATCAAATTATTTAGAAAAGATAATCTCAATGATGAGTTTAATTTTAGCTTTTTCTTGGACTACACGAGGTTGAAATGCATCTTGGAATCTTCACTGAACCGAAATTATAGAAAGAAGGATTCACCCATGATTCTCATTGAACTGGTTATTGAGTATAATGAAGAGAGCGTAAATAGATTATTAAGCTTGAAGTTGAGGAGATAAATCTATGGAATATATGAAATTATTAGACAGCTGCACCATCTGTCCAAGGTCCTGCAGTGTCAATCGTAATCAGGGAGAAATCGGATATTGTGGAGTGGGCAGTGCGCTTCTGGTGGCACGTGCAGCGCTTCATATGTGGGAGGAGCCATGTCTGTCTGGAGATAGAGGCTCAGGGACAGTGTTTTTTTCAGGATGTGCCATGGGCTGTGTTTTCTGTCAGAATCATGAAATTGCTTTGGGTAGAAAAGGAAAGTATATCTCCATTTCCAGGCTCTCGGAGATCTTTCTGGAACTTCAAGGGAAAGGTGCGAATAACATCAATCTTGTGACGCCCAGCCATTATGTCCCTCAGATCATAGAAGCCTTAAGAGAGGCAAAGGGGAAAGGACTCATGCTACCCATCGTCTATAACAGCAGCGGGTATGAGAAGGTAGAGACGCTTATGATGCTGGAAGGTCTGATTGACATCTATCTTCCGGATTTTAAATATATGGATCCGGATATCGCCATGAGATATTCAAAGTGCGCAGACTACAGTGCCTTTGCGAAACCGGCCATACTTGAGATGTTCAGGCAGACAGGGATTCCTGTATTTGATAAAGAAGGACTCATGATGAAAGGAACCATCGTAAGGCATCTGAGTCTTCCAGGATACCTCGATGACTCGAAAGACATTCTTACTTATCTCCAGGAGACCTATCAGGAGAAGATCTACATCAGTATCATGAATCAGTACACACCGATGCTGACCATGGAAGATTATCCTGAACTCAGGAGGAAAGTGACTCTGGAAGAATATGAGGAACTTGTGATGTTTGCAAAGCTAATTAGAATCAGAAATGCCTTCATCCAGGAAGAGGAGACACAGGATGAAAGTTTTATTCCTGACTTTGATGGAGAAGGTGTGTAAGAAAACATACAAAATCAGAATAGAAGGAGAGGTGAAACAATGGATTTACTGAAAAAACTGAAAAGAAAAGAAGAGGAAAAGCTCTATCTTCTGAACCTTCCTGAGATTTTAATAGATCTTAAAAATGAATTTCAGGAAGTACTGCCCGTATATGAAGCACTGGAGAAGGAGAAAGCTGATTTTGTACTTGTATTTTTTCATACACAGGAAGAAATCAGAGAAACGGTGCCAGAGCTCATGAACCAGATTCATGATGATACACTCCTATGGGTCTCCTATCCGAAAAAATCCTCTAAGAACATAAAATCTGACATTACAAGAGACAAGGGATGGGAAATCTTCGGCGAATATGACTATGAGCCTGTCAGTCAGATTTCAATCAGCGAAGACTATTCGGCTCTTCGCTTCAGACCCTTGAAGGATATCAAAAGTTTCAAACGGAAC
>DATIRH010000518.1:0-3008 GCA_035469845.1 Proteiniclasticum sp.
TCTATGATCGTAGCTTTAAGCTCATTGATGGTCTCGGAATCCATGGTATACACCTGCGAAACACCGATCTTGCTGCTGTCGTAGGTAAAGACTTTGAAATCCTGCTTCAGAATTTCCTGAGGGGTCTTTCCAGCTAAAGAGGTTCCATACTTGAACATCTCAAGCGCAAACTCTTCCACATCTATATCTGCAATCTGTGCCAGTCTCTGCAGTACAAGTCTGTCAACATTTGTTGAAGTAGGGGACTTGAAAAGCAATGTATCTGAGATGATTGCAGCGGCTAACAGTCCGGCAGTTTTTTTGGATGGTCTTATTCCATTTTCAAAGAAAATATTGGCTACAATGGTAGATGTACTACCTACAGGCTCATTTCTGAAGAAAATAGGCGTAGATGTTGCAACATCTGCTACACGATGATGGTCAATGATTTCCAGTATTTCTGCTTCATTCAGACCTTTTACTGACTGACCTTTTTCATTATGGTCCACCAGAATCACCTTTTTCTTCTTTCCTGAAATCAGATGGAATCTGGAGATGGTTCCCACAACTCTGTTCTCTTCACTTACGACAGGATAGCTTCTGAATCTTGTTTCTGCCATGGTATTTCGGATATCTCCGATATAATCATCTGAGGAGAAGTACATGATGTTCTCTTTCGTCATCACGTAATTTACAGGAATTGACTGCGAAATCAGTCTGGATGTTGTATAGGTATCATATGGCGTATTAAGGACCGTCACTCTGTTTTCCTGTGCTTTTGCGAGCAGATCCTCATCCATCTCACCCGAACCGGTGATGATGATAAGAGAGACCTTCCTGTCTACTGCACCCTCAAGCGCATCTCTTCTGTTTCCAGTGATGACGATATCACCTTCTTCAATGGTCTTATTGACTTCTTCAGGGGATGCAGATAGGGCATATATTTTCCCGTAGAAATGCTTACGGTCTTTATCCAGATGAAGCACTTGCCCCGTCAGCGTATCCAGAAGATTATTGACAGTTACCTTGGATTTTCCAAGGATCATGTTATCCCAGACATCCATATAACTTTCAGTAACATTGGAAACAGACACAATCCCATTTAATATTTCGTTTTCATCTACCACCGGGATACTTTTCACGTTATTCATCCGCATAATGTTCCATGCCATCTTCAATGTGATTTCAGATGAAATCGGTGCGATCTTATCGATATTCAGATCACTGATCTGAAGTCTCACATCTTCGATGAATACTGGGGGTTCCACACCGAAATAGGCAAGAATAAAATAGGTTTCCCGATTGATTTCTCCTAATCGGACAGGGACATAATTGTCTGAACCTGTTTTATTTTTGTATTCAGCATAAGCCAGAGCTGCGCAGATGGAATCTGAATCAGGATTTTTATGACCAGTAATATAGACGATGTCCTTCATATTTACCTCCACTAATCCAGAAGATATCTTGAATATCCATGGATGATACTTTATTATCATTATAATACTTGATAAGAAAGAAGCCTGCAACATTAGTGCAGACTTCCGCGCTTATTTTCTTTTATATTGTACTTGTCTCTTCGGCATAGGAGCATCAATTTTGAACAGGTCTTTTCTTGTTGTCACATTTCTGATGTTCTTGATTTCAAGAATCTCGCTGTTATCTGCTCCTTTTTTGCCTTTCAATGCTTGCAGAAGGATGATATTTCCCTGATTTACGGCAATGAAGTCCGGTTTCTTGAACCATCTTCTTGTCTTATATACACTTCGAACAACATTTTTGGAACCATCCGGCTTCAAAATGATTGTTGCATTAAGTACATTGAAAATCCAAAGGTATCTTTTCTGTTCCACTTTTACTGAAAGAACAGTTCCATAAGCCTGGGTGATTCGATCACCATATTTCTTCATATAATTATCAGCATAGTACTTTTGTAATTTATCTTTAAACCCCATAATTCAAACTCCTTTATCCTATGATTGCTACAGTATATTATAACATAATCCCGAAAAAAGTATATTAGAAAATCCTTGTGAAATCAAGGATTTAGTCAAAATAATCATTAATCATTTACTATTTCCCAATATTTCGGGATTCTTCGCAAGGCTTCAGCTTTATTATGAATTTATCAGAGGTCTGTCATAATAAAGCTGAAATATGGTAAAATGTAATAGAAATAGACCTAGGAGGTACTTTAAATGAATAAAATAAACCTGGCAAAACATATTGATCATACGCTCCTTAAACCGGATGCTGTTGAAGCGGAACTGGTTAAGCTTTGTGCTGAAGCAAGAGAACATAAATTCTTCAGTGTCTGCATTAATCCAAGTAATATCGAAAAAGCAAAAGAGCTTCTTGAGGGTACAGACACTAAAGTCTGTACAGTGGTAGGATTTCCATTAGGGCAGATGACTACAGAAGCAAAGAGCTTTGAAACCAACGAAGCCATATTACTAGGTGCTGAAGAAGTGGATATGGTGATCAATATCGGTAAACTTAAAGATCAGGACTACGAATATGTGCTTGAAGATATCCGTGCAGTGGTTCTTGCTGCCAAGGGTGTTCTTACAAAGGTCATCATTGAAACATGTCTTCTGACAGATGAAGAAAAAGTGAAAGCCTGCGAACTGGCGAAGGATGCTGGAGCAGATTTTGTGAAGACTTCAACCGGATTCTCCAAAGCTGGAGCTACAAGAGAAGATATCGCATTGATGAGAAAAACGGTTGGACCAGAGATGGGTGTCAAAGCATCAGGCGGAATCCGAACGTTGGAAGATGCTATGGGCATGATTGAAAGTGGAGCAACCAGACTTGGCCTATCCGCAAGTGTTTCAATTTTGAATGAACTTCAGTAAAGTAACATTGCCGTTGGTCACAGTTTATATTGGAAAAGGGTGATTGCATGTATAGAGATGTCATCGATGGGGAAAAGCTGAAAAAGCTCCTTCCAGATCTTCCTGATGACTTGTCGGATATAAAGCTTGAACTATTTGTGAGAGCATTATCTGATGACACAGCGAAAATTGAAGATC
>DATIRH010000519.1:0-13084 GCA_035469845.1 Proteiniclasticum sp.
AACCACGCCATACATGTAGATAGGGGGGAATGAATATGAAATCCAAAAGATTTGAAGTCCTTAGGGCACGCCCAGTTAATCAGGATGGATTCTTTAAAGAATGTCCAGAAGTTGGTCTCATCGCCATGAATTCTCCACTGGACCCTAAGCCAAGTATCAAGATAGAGAATGGACTCGTTGTGGAGCTGGATGGAAAGAAGAGAGAGGATTTCGATCTCATCGATACTTTCATCGCAGACAACTCCATAGAACTGAAAAACGCAGAAAAAGTCATGGCCATGGATTCTCTGGAAATCGCTCACATGCTGGTGGACATCAATGTATCCAGAAACAAACTCATTGAAATCACAAAATCGCTGACGCCAGCCAAGGCCAATGAGGTCTTGAACAAGATGAACGTTCTTGAGCTGATGATGGCGCTTACAAAGAAGAGAGCCAGAAAGACGCCATCCAACCAGTGTCATGTAACCAAGGTGAAGGACAATCCGGTCCTCATCGCAGCAGAAGCTGCTGAAGCTGCCCTTCGTGGATTCGATGAGCAGGAGACCACCGTTGCTGTCGGAAGATATGCTCCATTTAACGCCATCGCACTTCTTGTGGGAGCCAACGTCGGAAGACCAGGGATCCTCACCCAGTGCGCAGTGGAAGAAGCTACAGAGCTGAAGCTCGGCATGAAGGGATTTACGGCCTATGCTGAAACCGTATCTGTATATGGAACAGAGCAGGTATTCATCGACGGTGATGATACACCTTGGTCCAAAGCATTCCTGGCATCTGCCTACGCATCCAGAGGTCTCAAGATGAGATTCACCTCCGGTACCGGTTCAGAAGTGCTCATGGGAAATGCGGAAAAGAAATCCATGCTGTATCTTGAAGCAAGATGTGTATTCATTACAAAGGGTGCAGGCGTACAGGGTCTCCAGAACGGATCCATCTCCTGTATCGGTGTTCCTGGAGCAGTACCTTCAGGAATCCGTGCCGTTCTTGCTGAAAACGTGCTGACCACCATGATGGACCTGGAAGTGGCATCTGGTAATGACCAGACCTTCTCCCATTCGGACATCAGAAGAACTGCAAGAACACTGATGCAGATGATTCCTGGAACAGACTTTATCTTCTCAGGATTTTCTGCCACACCAAACTACGACAACATGTTTGCCGGTTCAAACTTTGATGCCGAGGATTTTGATGACTACAACGTACTTCAGAGAGACCTTAAGGTTGACGGTGGTCTAAGACCAGTGAAGGAAGAAGAGGTCGTCAAGACAAGAAACAAGGCAGCGAAGGTTATACAGGCATTGTTCAAAGAAATGAACTTCCCGCTCATCACAGACGAAGAGGTGGAAGCAGCCACCTATGCTCATGGTTCAAAAGATGTGCCTGATAGAAACATGGTGGAAGACATCAAGGCATGCGAAGAACTGATGAAATCCAAGATCACAGGAGTTGAAATCATCAAGGCCCTCAAGAAGGCAGGATATGATGATGTAGCCGATACACTGCTTTCCATGATGAAACTGAGAGTATCCGGTGACCATCTTCATACATCAGCATTTGTAGGCAACAACTTCAAGGTGCAGAGTGCAGTCAACGACAAGAATGACTACATGGGACCAGGCACCGGTTATGCTATGAGCGATAAGAGATGGCAGGAAGTCAAGGATATCGAAAGTGCCCTGTCTGCTGAAGACTTTGAATAGGAGGATGGATTGATGGATATAAATGAAAAAGTACTAAAAAGTATCATTGAAGAAGTACTGCAGAATCTCCAGGATGCAGACAAAGCGAAAAAGGATGTTCCAGTAGGTCCTCTTAATATGAGAGTGAAGGGTACCGTTGAAAAAGGAAGAAAGAAAGATGAAGTGGTTATTGGTGTGGGACCGGCATTTGGCACCCATCAGACGAAGACCATCACGAAGGTTCCTCATGAGGATGTAATTAGAGAGGTTATGGCTGGAGTAGAGGAAGAAGGCCTTACACCAAGAGTGATCAAGGTGCATCATACTTCAGATGTGGCGTTCATTGCCCATCATGCAGCCAAGCTTTCAGGTTCCGGAATCGGAATCGGCATTCAGAGTAAGGGTACAACAGTAATTCACTCCAAGGATCTGGCACCGCTTTCCAATCTGGAACTTTTCCCACAGGCACCGCTGCTGGATCTGAAAGTATACAGAGCCATCGGAAGAAATGCGGCAAAGTATGCCAAGGGAGAATCTCCGAATCCTGTACCTACAATGAATGACCAGATGGCCAGACCGAAGTATCAGGCAATCGCGGCGCTGCTTCATATCAAGGAAACCGAACATGTGGTGCCTAAGAAGCTGTCTGACGAACTTGAAATCACATTCTAAGGAGGGAATAAAATGATTGATAACAGTGTACTTGAGAAGATGATCAAAGAGGTCATGGCTGGGATGAAAGACACGAGCTATACAGAACCTAAGAAATCAGGAAGTGGAAGGAGAGTCACAGAGGCCGACTATCCACTAAGCGAGAAGATGGCGGACGTCATCAAAGCGCCTACAGGAAAGACCCTGGATGAAATCACCATCGGTGGAGTCATGAACGGATCCATCACGGCGAATGACGTGAAGATCGCGCCTGAAACCCTTGAAATGCAGGCACAGGTTGCTGAATCAGTGGGCAGAGATGCCTTTGCCAAGAACCTGAGACGTGCTGCCGAACTCATCGCAGTGCCTGATGAAAGAATTCTCGAAATATACAATGCTCTTAGACCTTACCGCACCACGAAAGCTGAACTCATCGAGATTGCGGAAGAGCTGGAAAATAAATATTCTGCTACTATCAACGGAAAACTCGTACGTGAAGCGGCAGATCTCTATGAAAAGAGGGGAAGGCTTAAAGAGTAGACTGGAGGCTTTTTAATGAAAATCGTAGCAGGTATAGATATTGGTAATGCCACCACAGAGACGGCCATCGGGAAGGTAATGGACAACGGGAAAATCGATTTTATATCGGATGCCATCGTGTCCACCACTGGGATCAAAGGGACCAAGGACAATATTCCCGGGATCTTCAATTCCCTCAATAAGGCCATGGAAAAGGTGGGTCTTGAACTCTCTGATCTTTCACTGATCAGAATCAATGAAGCGGCACCGGTTATCGGGGATGTGGCCATGGAAACCATCACGGAGACCATCATCACGGAATCGACCATGATCGGCCATAACCCCAGGACGCCTGGGGGCATCGGCATCGGTGTCGGCATCGGAACAAGAGTGGAGGATCTTCCGGATGTGGAGAAGGGTCAGGACGTGATTGTTCTGTTACCAAAGGAAATGGGATTCAATGAATCTGCAGACAGGATCAACAAAGCTCTGGAAGAAGGCGTATCCATCAAGGGAGCCATTGCGGCCAATGACGATGGAGTGCTGATTGTAAACAGACTGAAAGAAAACATACCCATCGTGGATGAAGTGACGCTCTTCGAAAAAATTCCTGTGGGCATGCTCACAGCCATCGAAGTGGCCCATGTAGGCAAGGTGGTGGATGTTCTTTCCAATCCCTACGGCATTGCCACACTCTTTTCGCTGACCAGCGAAGAAACAAGGTTTGTGGTGCCCATAGCCAGAGCGCTGATTGGTAACCGTTCTGCGGTGGTCATCAAGACGCCCAAAGGGGATGTTAAATTAAGAAGCATTCCTGCCGGAGAAATCAATATCATCGGAGAAAAGAACAGGATAAAAGTCAATGTGGATGACGGCGCCAAGGTGCTGATGAATGCCATGAATAAATGTCATCCGGTGATTGATATCGTCGGTGAGGCGGGAACCAATGCCGGAGGCATGCTGGAAAAAATCAGGCATGTCATGGCCAATCTTACAAATCTGAATCACAGCGACATCAAGATTCAGGATCTTCTGGCAGTGGATACCATTTCTCCTCAGAAAGTGACAGGAGGACTTGCTGGTGAATTTTCCATGGAAAGCGCCGTTGGTGTAGCGGCCATGGTAAAAGCGGATAAACTTCAGATGGAAGTGATTGCGAAGGAAATGCAGCTGAAACTGAATGTGCCGGTGGAAGTCGGCGGTGTGGAAGCCCAGATGGCAATCAAAGGAGCGCTTACGACACCGGGAACAGACGTTCCGGTGGCGATTCTTGATATGGGGGCGGGGTCTACGGATTCTTCTCTCATGACAAGAGATGGAAAGATTGAGCTTGTCCATCTGGCAGGTGCAGGCAACATGGTGACACTGCTCATCAAGACAGAGCTTGGACTGGATGACCTGGATCTTGCCGAGGACATCAAGAAATACTCCCTGGCGAAGGCGGAATCTCTTTTTCACATCAGGCATGAAGACGGTTCGGTGGAGTTTTTTGAAGAGCCTATGGATCCGAAACTCTTCGCAAGGATCATCATCATGAAAGAAGAGGGGATGGTTCCCCTGAATGCGGACCTGTCCATGGAAAAGGTGAGATTCGTCAGAAGAAAAGCCAAGGAAAAAGTTTTTGTGACCAATGCACTGAGAGCATTATCCAAGGTAAGTCTCACTGGTGACATCAGGGGGATTGAACATGTGGTGCTTGTAGGTGGTTCTGCTCTGGATTTTGAAATTCCGCAGATGGTCACCGATGCACTTTCACAATACGGCGTTGTGGCTGGCAGAGGAAACATACGAGGATGTATGGGACCCAGAAATGCTGTGGCCACTGGCCTGGTGCTATAGGAGGGACTTGATATGGATGAGACCAGGAATATCTGTGTGGTCATCTGCGTGAATGAAAACGTGAGAGACCGCGTGGAAATCAGTGAAATCACCTATGGCATAGAAGAAGAAGGAATTCCTTACACCATCAGAATCAGTGAGGAGAAAAGACTGGAAGATCTGGCGAGACTCGCCAGTAAGGATTCACAGCTTGATGTAGGTATCGGTGTAGATGAGAATCTTACAGGAGGCATATACAATGACAAACTTCCTGATGATTATCTTCTCTTTCGGATGAATATTCTGAGAGAAAAGGAGAGCTCAAGAAATCTCGGTATCAATGCAGCAAGACTGGTAAAAGGAATCCCTTTCAAAATTGGAGGAGCATAGATGAAGAAAGCATATGGATTTGTTGAAATGATAGGACTGGCGTCTGCAGTGGTTGCGGCGGATACGGCCTTAAAGGCTGCCAACGTGAAGCTGGACGGACTGGAGCCTGCAAAGGGTCAGGGTATGCATACCCTGAAACTCACAGGTGAAGTCAGTGCGGTACAGGCTGCGGTCAGTTCCATTCTGGGAAATAAAGTCCTTCAGGGCAAAGTCTATTCCCATACAGTCATCGCCAGGCCTTCTGATGGTCTTGAACTGATGATCGAAGGAATGGATGAGCTGATGAGAAAAGAAGACAAAACAAAAGCACAGAAGGACAAGGAGAAAAGCGGAAAACCCAAAAGCGAGACAGAAGCGTCCCATCATGAGAAAGAGACAGTCTCTCCAGAGGGAATGGACACGGATGAGAAAAGTGAGGAACCTCAAAAAGAAGAGCTTTCTGAAGAAGCCCATGAAAATGAAGAGGCAAGTGATGAGGAAAGTTCTGAAGAAGAAGAGGAATCTGCTCCCATAGAGCCTGGACAAAGCAGTACGACAACGGTTCAGGCTCCAATGGAAGAGGCAGTGGTGCAGATTGAAAAAAGCGGCACTGCGAAGAAAAAGAAAACAGTCACATGTAATCTCTGTGGCGATCCTTTATGCCAGAGGGTGAAGGGTGAACCCAGAGTGAAATGTATACACTATAAAGAAAAGGAGTAGAAGCAGATGAATAATGCATTAGGATTAATTGAAACAAAAGGACTTGTAGGCGCCATCGAAGCAGCTGACGCCATGACCAAGTCTGCCAATGTGGAACTGATCGGATATGAGAAAATCGGATCCGGACTTGTCACTGTCATGGTCAGAGGAGATGTAGGAGCAGTGAAGGCGGCAGTCGATGCGGGCGTTGCTGCAGCAAAAGCTGTGGGCGAAGTCGTATCCACTCATGTGATTCCAAGACCACATCAGGATGTGGAAGTATTCCTGCCGAAGATCGATTAAGACCATGGAAAGAGATGAACTGAAAAATCTGATTGTGGAAACCATAAAGAAATATTCGGATTCTCTCTATGTGCCCGTGGGTGTGTCCAACAGACACATCCACGTCAGGAGAGAGGACCTGGATAGGCTCTACGGAAAAGGATATGAGCTTACGAAGCTGAAAGATCTGAAGCAGCCCGGTGAATTCGCGGCCAATGAAACGCTGGAAGTGAAGACGGACAAGGGAAGCTTCAAGAAAGTCAGGATCCTAGGTCCCGTAAGGGGAGCCACCCAGGTGGAACTGTCCTTATCGGACAGCTATGCACTGGGACTGAAGATTCCCATAAGAGAATCCGGAAAGATCAAAGATTCGGCGTCGGTGACGCTGGTGGGACCGAATGGTGAAGTGACTATCCCTGTGGGCGTCATTGCCGCCTACCGGCACATCCATATGCCGGAAGACAAAGCCAGGGAATACGGATTCAGGAACGGAGACATTGTATCGGTTGAAAAGGAAGGACCCAGAGGTCTTGTTTTCAACGATGTGATGCTGAGAGTCTCTCCAAAGTATGCTCTTGAGATGCATATTGATGTGGATGAGGCCAATGCAGGAGACATCAGGTCAGGAGACCTGCTTAAAATAGTCAGGACATGAGGAGAACGCTTATGGACATCATGAAAGTCAATCACAGAATCAAGGCCTTTGAAGAGATCATCTTCAACAAGGAAAAGAAGGCGTACCAGGGGGAACTGTATACTGGAGTGGATCTGGGTACCGCATCCATCGTGCTCTGTGTGGTGGATGAGAAGGGAAGCCTTGTAAGCGGAGCTTTTGAAAGATGCAATGTGGTCCGGGACGGAATCGTAGTGGATTTCATGGGGGCCTGCGAAATTGTGAAAAGGCTCAAGAAACAGCTGGAAGATCGCCTTGGTGCAGCTTTACTGAAGTCTTGCGGTGCCATACCTCCAGGGGTCACGGAAGGGTCCTCCAAAGTCGTCCGGAATGTTCTTGAAGCGGCAGGGTTTCAGGTGCTGGAAATTGTGGATGAACCTACCGCCGCGGCAGAGATGCTGGAGGTCAGCGATGGCGCAGTTGTGGATATCGGTGGCGGTACCACAGGGATTTCAATCCTCAGAGATGGAGCTGTGGTTTCCAGCTATGATGAAGCGACGGGGGGGCATCACATGAATCTGGTGATTTCCGGAAGTTATGGGATCAGCTATGAAGACGCTGAAAAAATGAAGTGCACAAAGGCCAGGGAAGAGGACGTCTATCGAATGGTTCTTCCGGTCATCGACAAGATGGCACTCATCGTGAAGAAATTCATCAATGGACAGAACGTTTCCCAGGTGTATCTTGTGGGGGGCGGTTCCACCTTGAAGGGTTTCGAAGAGCACTTCGAATCCAGTCTTGGCATAAAGACCATCAAACCGTACAATCCCATGCTGGTGACACCCATGGGCATAGCCCTGTGTGCGCTGAAAGAGAGGAAGCCATGATGGACAGACAAGATGAGATTGTAGAAGAAGTCCTAAGGCGTGTAAAACTCTATCTGGGAATGAAAAAAGTGCTCCTGGTCCTGAGAGACGATTCTGATTTTCTGGAAGTGAAGTACCTGGCGGAAATTCTGGAAGGCAAGGGAAATACCATCCTGATTCTTTCCCTCTTGTCAAAAGACATCAAAGTGCTGGAATGGCCTGTCTTTAAAGACAAGGAGTCCATTCGTGCCGGAGTCTTCAAGGAAAAGAGCTACAGAGATTTCATGAGCGGATTCCAGGGGATGCTGATATCAGATCTGGGCTGCGAAGAAAGTAGAAATTACATGGAGCTCAGATTCCGTGAAACACTGGGTAAACTGATTTTTGAGACCATCAAAGAAGACAAGCCGGTCTATGCTCTTTCAGGAGAGATGACGGGTGTGAAAAATGAACATCTCGAAAAGAGAATGAAGGACATGAAAGAAGAGCTTGGGAAAATGAAGATCCACCTTCTCACGGAGAAGGTCAGTAGACGAATCAACATGAAAGAAGAGCCTGAAGAAAAGAATGAGAAGAAAGAGAAGAAAATGAAGGCAAAAGAAAGACGTGGTCATCGCGTTCCTCTGGAAGGGATGGAAAATCCGGTCCTTGATCATAAATTCATAACCCTTGCCGATGTCCTTTCTCAGAGAGGACAAGAAGAGATCAGGATATCCGGCAGTGCGAGACTGACCATGGAAGCCTCGGATTATCTTGACAGGCAGGGGATCAGAGTGGAGAGGCTTCAAAATAGAAATTAAGAGAGCAGGGTGAAGATATGTATTTAGCGGAAGTCAAAGGAAATGTCGTTGCTACAACTAAGGATGAGAGGCTCATCGGATCAAAGCTTCTGATCGTACAACCTATAAGTCCCAGTTTCGAGCCCTATGGGTACCCCATCATCGCTGTGGACACCGTAGGTGCCGGGTTCAGAGACCGGGTCATTATAGCAAGCGGAGGTTCCGCAAGAGCCGTATTCAATGAAAAGACCCCTGTAGATGCGGCCATTGTGGGCATCATCGATTCTCTGGAAATGTATTAGAGGTAGTGATTATGAGTAAGATTTATACGAAAACGGGAGACAAAGGTGAAACAGGACTTTTTGGAGGCAGCAGAGTGAAGAAGTCCTCCAGAAGAGTCAATGCCTATGGTGCAGTGGACCAGTCCAATGCGGCCATTGGAGCGGCAGCCAATTTCATGAGAGAAAAATCGCTCATCGATGTGGTGCGTGTGATCCAGGACAAACTGTTCGTGGTCGGCGGAGAGCTGGCATCAGATGAGAAGGGCATTGAAAAACTGAAAATTAGAGTTGGAAAGAAAGATATCGAATTTCTGGAAAAAGTCATCGATGAAGTGAGCCGATCTCTGGAGGACAAACCTTATTTTGTCATTCCAGGAAAGACCAAAGGATCTGCATTTCTTCACGTGGCAAGGACCCAGGTGAGATTTGCTGAAAGAGAGATCCTCTTTCTCAGTGAGGAAGAGGAAGTCAGTGAAGATATCCTGAAATACATGAATCGACTAAGCGATACCCTCTATGCAATGAGCCGTTATGAGGACGAGGTCATGGGAGAGGAAAAGAAAGTGAATTACTATGCCAAGGAGATGCTGAAGGACGGAAAACTCACGGAGCAGGTGGCGCATGCCATCATGAAAGCCTGTGTGACGAAAGCGTATGAAATCGGAAAACCTATGGTTGTCTCCATTGTCGATGACGGAGGGAATCTGAAGTCCATGATGAGGATGGATGGAGCCATCAGAGGCAGTATCGATATTTCAAGGAACAAGGCTTATACGGCAGCGTTTTTCCATACCGCGACGGAAGAGCTTGGAAAACTCAGCGGACCTGGGAAAGATCTCTATGGCATTGAAATCACCAATAGAGGACAGGTGGTGACTTTCCCTGGAGGTATGCCTCTTGTGATAAACGGAAAGATTGTCGGGGGCCTGGGCATCAGTGGAGGAAGCGTTGAAGAAGACAAAGCGGTCTGCCTTTCGGGCATAGAAATTTTAGAAGGTAGAGGTGAAGCATGAATATAGAAAATATAGATATTGAAAGAATTGTTCTAGAGGTCTGTGAAAAGCTGCAGAACGCTACCGCTCCCTCTTTCAATGAGGATCAGCTGGAAAAGAAAGCTAAGGGTATCTACAATGACCCCAATGAGGCCATTGAAAAAGCTTATCTTGCACAGAGAGAACTGTTTGAAATGACTTTAAGCGACAGAAAAAGAATAACCGATTCCATCAAGAGCCATCTCCTGAAATATGTCAGAGAGCTTTCTCAGATGGTGGTGGCTGAGACGGGTATGGGTAATGTGAAGGACAAGATCATAAAAAATACATTGGCCATCGAAAAAACACCTTCCACGGAAGATCTTCGTGCAGGCGTATTCACAGGGGATGATGGACTGACCCTTTTAGAGCTGTCACCTTTTGGTGTCATAGGCGCTATCACGCCATCCACCAATCCCACAGAAACGGTGATCTGCAATACAATAGGCATGGTGGCGGCAGGAAATTCAGTGGTGTTTGCACCGCATCCTGGTGCGTACAAATCCTCCAACCGATGCGTGGAGCTGATCAATGAAGCCATCATCATGGCGAAGGGACCCAAAAACCTTGTGGTGATCATCGACAATCCAAGTATTGAAAAGTCTGAGATCGTCATGAAGCACAAGAAGATCAATCTTCTCTGCGCCACGGGAGGACCAGCCCTTGTCAAAGCGGTACTGTCTTCCGGGAAGAAAGCCATCGGTGCAGGAGCGGGAAATCCTCCTGTTTTTGTGGAAGAGACGGCAAATATTGAAAAAGCGGCCAAGGACATTGTGGACGGAGCTAGTTTTGACAACAACCTGCCTTGCATCTCGGAAAAAGAAGCCATCGTCATGGACCGCGTTTTCGACTACTTAGTCTTCAATATGAAAAGCCATGGTGCTTATGAGATCAAGGAACGTGAAACCATCGATAAGCTGCAGAAACTTCTGGTTCCAGAAAAATGGAAGCCTAACAGAAAATTTATCGGTAAAGATGCAAAGGAGATTCTGAAAGCCATCGGAATCGATGCAGAAGATCATATCAGACTGATCATCATGGAAGTGGAAGAGGATCATCCTTTCGTCATTGAAGAGCTTATGATGCCGGTACTGCCGATGGTAAGGGTGAATACAGTCAAGGAAGGCATCGATCTGGCGGTGAAAGTGGAACACGGCTTCAGACACACGGCCATCTGCCACAGCAAGGATATCGATGTGCTCACTGAAATGGGACATCGGATCCAGACCACTATCTTTGTAAAGAACGGTCCTTCCTATGCAGGCATCGGTGTGGGTGGAGAAGGTTACACCACCTTTACCATTGCAGGACCAACGGGTGAAGGACTTACATCTGCGTCTACCTTTACGAGAAAGAGAAGATGTGCTTTGATCGGGGGATTTACAATCAGATAAAAGAGAATGAATCGTTTAGGGAGGTGGAACAGATTGAGTGATTTTCTGAAGCAGATAACAGATGCCGGAATCGTCGGTGCCGGAGGCGCCGGATTTCCGACCCATGTGAAGCTGAATACGAAAGCGGAATATGTTCTGGTTAATGGTGCGGAATGTGAACCATTATTAAGAGTGGATCAGATTCTTATGGCCAATGAGACAGATAAAATACTGGAAGCCCTCTCTCTCACTGTGAAGCAGGTGGGAGCGAAGGAAGGCGTCATTACGCTGAAGGAAAAGTACAAGGATGCCATAAAAAAACTGAATGAAAAAATAGGGGGTTATGGGAATCTGAGAATTCACCTTCTTAGAAATATTTATCCAGCGGGAGATGAGCATTACATTGTTTATGATGTGACGGGAAGAATTGTTCCTGAAGGAGGTATTCCACTTAATGTGGGATGCGTAGTAGTCAATGTGGAAACGCTTCTTAACATCTACAATGCAGTACAGGGGATTCCTCTGACGGAGAAGTATATGACCATCTGTGGAGAAGTAAGAAATCCCATGACCATAAAGGTGCCTCTGGGCATCAGTGTGCGTGAAGTCATAGAGATTGCTGGCGGAACAACTCTTACTGAATACAAGGTCATCGATGGAGGTCCCATGATGGGAAAGATTTTAAACAGTATCGATACTCCGGTGAAGAAAACTTCCAAGGGGTATATCGTTCTCCCCAAAAATCATGGACTCATAACAAGCAAGGAAAAAGATATCGCAACCGAACTTAAGGAAACCAAGACCGCATGCTGCCACTGCGATCTGTGTACGGATGTGTGCACTAGATATCTTCTGGGACATAAACTGCATCCGAGCAAGATCATGAGAATCGCCAGCTACGGGTCCATGGGAGATCATAATGCGACGCTGGATGAAGCGTTTCTATGCTGCGAGTGCGGACTCTGCGAGTCAGCCTGCATCATGAATCTCCAGCCTTGGAAAGTGAACATCTATCTGAAGCAGAAACTGACGGAGCAGGGCGTCACAAATTCCAATCATAGAACGGAGCTTTCTGCACATCCTTTTCTTGATGTGAGAGGATTTCCTGTGAAGAAGCTTGTCTTCAGACTGGATCTATACAAATATGACGTGGAATCTCCATTCACTGAAGTGGACTTCAGGCCGAAAGAGGTAAATATCCTTTGCAGACAGAACATCGGTGCACCGGCAAAAGCTGTGGTATCCGATGGGGACTTTGTCAGAAAGGGTGATCTTGTATACGGACAGGATGGAAACAATATGGCGGTCAATATGCATGCCACGATAGATGGAAAAGTCAAGGTCACTGGAAGCAGAATCATCATCACAAGCCAGAAGGAGGAGAACTAAAACATGAATAATTCAATCGGACTTTTAGAATTCAAAAGTATCGCCAAGGGTATAGAGGTCACAGATGAAATCATGAAATCCTCCAATGTGGAGCTTATTATGTCTAATGCCATCTGTCCAGGTAAGTATGTCAGTATAATCGCTGGTGAACTGGCACAGATTCGTAACGCCATCGAACTCGGAAAAACATTAGGAGGAGTCTTTAAGATTGAAGCGGAGATGATTGCAAATATACATCCGGATATCCTGCCTGCCTTATCAGGCACTTCAGAGATTGATGACATTACAAGCATTGGCGTCATTGAGACCATGTCAGCACTTAATTCCATCATGACGGCAGATATAGCAAGAAAAGCGGCCAATGTGAGGCTTATCGAAGTAAGAATTGCAAGAGGGCTTGGCGGTAAGGGATTCACTATTTTCACTGGAGAAATCACTGATGTGAAGAGAGCCATTTCTGCAGTGAATGAAAAGTTTCTTCCCATGGGGGACATCCTTTACTCCGCTGCCATTTCCAACTGTAACAAGGAACTTGTCAGAAAGCTTTTCACATAGAAAGTTTCAAGGATCTTTCTACGATTAATGTCACTCCTAATCATTCCTATATAGTATGAAAGCGCTTTAAAAGCATCGTCTCTTAAAGCGCTTTTCCATGTGTATGATCAAATCAAATCAAATAAGATCAGGAAATGGAATGAAGGAAATGGATGCAGGATAGGGATGATAATGGAGGGC
>DATIRH010000520.1:0-1596 GCA_035469845.1 Proteiniclasticum sp.
AAAGACAGACAAGATTGAGATCAATCGGGCAGTTCCGGTGGAACTGATTGCCGATGGAGCTGTACAGTCTTATCTGACACCAGAAAATACCATAAGAGCTTTTTTTAGTGCAGAAAATGTGACTTTATACGAAAAAGACAAGCTTTCAGTCAACCTGGATGCACAGATCGTTAGCGGTATGAGCATGAAGATTGACAGGGCAGTTCCAGTGGAACTGACTGCAGATGGTGAAGTGGTAACTTATCTGACACCGGAAAAAACGGTGAAAGAATTTTTCGAAACAGAAAACGTAGTTTTTAACAAAAATGATAAATTATCTGTTGATCTGGAAGCCGCTATTGAGAGTGGTATGAAAATGGCCATTGTCAGAGTGACTTCAGAAGTCATTGAAGAAATCGAGAGCATCGCTTTCGGAGTTCAGGAAAAGAAAGACAGCGCTCTACTTAAGGGAAAGAGTGAAGTGAAGCAGGAAGGTGTCAAGGGCGAAAAGAAGATCACCAAGGAAATCACCTATGAAGACGGCTTAGAAGTCAGTAGGGTAGAGCTTTCCGAAGAAGTCGTAAAAGAGCCAGTAGACAGAATCGTTGCAGTGGGAACCAAAGTACCGGTGCAGCCAGCAAAGCCTGCAGTACAGACGGTCAAGAAGCCTTCAACAACATCAATCGTTGCGTCCAGAGGTGGATCTGTTCCAAGTAATTTAAGTTATTCAAAATCATATACGGTGGAAGCGACAGCTTACGCACTGGATGGAATAACTGCAACCGGAACAGTGCCTAAAAGAGTGGAAGGCGGATGGTCTACCATAGCAGTAGATCCAAGAGTCATTCCATACGGCACAAAGGTTTATGTTGAGAATTACGGTTATGCCATCGCAGAAGATACAGGCGGAGCCATAAAGGGCAACAGAGTTGACCTTTATATGAATTCCGTAAGCGCGGCATACAGCTGGGGTAGAAGAAACGTGACCATCTACATATTAAACTAGTATCTGAAAATAAGTAATGATAAGAAAATCAAGGAATATTCAAGTAGAAAAACTTGAATATTCCTTTTTTCCATGTATAATGGTTTTTCTGTTATAATAAGGGGTAGAAATTTAGAGGGTGAGAATATGATAAAAGAAGTGATTGTCGTTGAAGGCAAAGATGATATTTCAGCTGTGAAAAAAGCAGTGGATGCAGAGGTCATTGCAGTGAACGGCTACGGAATCAATCAGGATTCCATGAATAAGATCAGAGAAGCTGCAAAAAGAACCGGTGTCATCATTTTGACGGATCCGGATCATGCAGGCGAAAGAATTAGAAGAATGATCGCCAAAAGAGTTCCAGATGCAAAACATGCCTATATCATGAGAGAAGAAGGAACAAAAAACGGGAACGTAGGCGTAGAGAATGCAGATGAAGAATCCATTATCCGGGCTTTAGAAAATGCCAAAGCCGTGGTGGAGGAGAAGATTCTGCTGTTCAGTACGAGAGATATGGTTTATTTCAAGCTTTCAGGTGCAAAGGATTCAAAACTGAGAAGGCAGATCATGGGAAAAGCATTAGGGATAGGGTATGGAAATGCCTCATCTTTTCTGTCCAGGCTCAATTCATT
>DATIRH010000521.1:0-4454 GCA_035469845.1 Proteiniclasticum sp.
CTTCCCATGGTGCATTTAAATTTGCAGGAGAACCTGATCTTAAGTTCCATATCCTGGAAGAAATCCAGAAGAAGATCCCAGGTTTCCCAATTGTTCTACATGGTGCATCCGCAGTAAGTCAGGAACATATTGCAATGTGCAACGAATTTGGTGGAAACATCAAGGGCGCACAGGGAATTCCAATGGACATGCTAAGAAAAGCTTCTGCTATGGCTGTATGCAAGATCAACATGGATACAGACATCAGACTGGCCATGACCGCTGCCATCAGAAAAGCTTTTGCTGACAAACCTGAAGCTTTTGACCCAAGAGGATATCTTGGTGCAGCAAGAAAAGAAATCCAGGCTCTTGTTGAGAAGAAGATTGTAGAAGTTCTTGGTTCAGAAAACTCCATGAACTAATAGATATTAAAGGCACTGCTTTCGGGCAGTGCCTTTTTTCGCTCTGATTTTGGATAGTGTTGCATATTTTCTTACTGTTAAAGGAATACTGCTCTGAATCTTAACTCAAAAAAGCTCAAGGCTTTCATGGCCTTGAGCTTTTTTGAGTTAAGAATGATCAGGATTTTTTCTTCTCTTTATAAACTGGTGCTGGAGAAATGAATGAAGCCAGACTTGCAATTATAGGCAAGACCATGGAAACAAGAAGCACTTCCCTATATCCTCCTAAATAGTCGTAAGCCGCTCCAAAAGGTAATGGTCCAAGGGCAGATCCTAGAACCATAAATGAAACCGCCAGACCACGGATTTTCCCCAGATGTTTTCTTCCATAGTAATTTGACCAGAGTATTCCCGTGCTCACGGAATCAAAAGCCATGAACGTTCCGTGCATCGCCGCATAGATTATGAGCATCAGACTGCCTCCGGCAAAATTCAGTGTCAATAGAATTATGGCATAGAAAATAAAGTTGAACCCTTTGACCAGATTCACCTTTACTTTGTCCAGAATGAATCCTGCCAGAAAAGTCATGGGAATCTGAGCGAACGCTGTAATGGATAAGATCACTGCACCGAATGCGGAATCAAAGCCTTTACCTGTAATAATCGAAATCATGTGGAATATGATTCCTGTGTTAACCAGTGATGGTACCATGGTCGCTAATAGCATCAGCCAGAAAGCCCGTGTTCCTTTTGCCTCACTAAGGGTCCAGGAACGTTCCACTTCATCATCAGGTAATGACTCAACGGATGGAGAATCGTAATTTGCCATGCTTTTGCCGATGACTCCATCTGGAAGCATTCCAATATCTTCAGGTCTGTTCTTTATGAAAAAGAACGCCACCGGAAGCATGATGAGAACCATGGCTATAGCCCAGAAGATCCAGGCCATTGACAAGCCGAAGTTCATAATCAGATAATTGTTAAGTGGTGGAACCAGTGCTGAACCGAGAATACCGCCGATCGAAATCAGAGATAGTGCTCTTCCTCTCTTCTTGATGAACCACTGAGGAATGAGCACCGATGGAATCAGGCTCAGTGATCCCTGTCCGAACATCCTGATGAAGATAAACCCAAAGAAAATCATCCATGGAGCGCGGATCGCACTCATCCAGACAAGCACGATTCCAAAGAAGAAGCTGATGATTACAGCAGATTTTCTGTGTCCCTTGCTGTCTATGAGTTTTCCCACAAACGGCATTGAAAATCCTGAAATCAGTGTCGCTATTGAATAGAAGCTTGAAATCTGTGATCTGCTCCAGCCGAATTTTTCAATATAGTGATCAATAAAGATTGATACTGAGAAGGTCTGACCCGGGGATGAAAAGAAAAGCATCAAAGCCCCAACTAAAACAATGACCCATCCATAATACAATTTTGATTTCTTCATCCCTTTTCTCCCATACATCTACTATTTATATATTCTCGATAATATATTCTCTATAATATGTGCTCTATACTCTATGCTCAGTAATATTTGCTCTATAGCATATAAATTATTTCATGACCTTGTTAAGCCTATCAGATGTCATCCTGAACTTCAATCATCATAAGATACAATCTGTTCTCTATTCAGAACAGATTGTATACTTTCACCCAAAAGAAAAGAAGCTATCACTAGCTTCTTTTCTAATCTCATTCACCATGGCACCTTAAAATATACGTACATGGTCTTTTCTTTTGTTTCTGACCACTCGGAGTGGTTTATCTTTTGTTTCTCTGCAGCGTTAGCTGCTTCATCTTTTGTTTGAAGTTCTATAAACTTCCAACGGGAAGATTCATCTTCTCCAACTTGTGCTTTATATTAAAAAACTCGTTTTCTAGAATATTGATCTTTTGTTCAATCAGATTCCTATTGGTTTCCTTAACGGTAGCACCAAGTTCATTGGATAGTACACTCAGCTCTTCGCTTATAGCGTAAATCCTTTTTGTAGCATCATATGCATTCATATTCTACACCTCACTTAATGACATTTTCTTTCAAGGTCCCGTGGGAGATTTTTTTAAATCTGGTACTGCTGTACCTCTTAAAGGAATAAATGTATAATTACTTCAACAAGATTTCTTTTTCTTGTTACAACTGCATTCTATCTCTGGTCATGTAAACAGTCAAGGCTGTTTACATAAGTTTATGATATTGCGTTATGAAACTGTTTCAATACTTTGAATCTGTTATAGTAAAGGTAAACATTTTGCCTGTTTTTTCCAGATTCGCATGACGGAAAAACTGAAAATCGGAAGAAATGCAGAATTACGAAACCAATTGGTACATCGAATATGTAATGATTTCATAAATTATAGATAAAGGAGGAACGACATGGAACTGGAAGTGAAAATACTCGATATAAATATTGAAAATATAAGAAAGATTATGAAAGAAAACGGAGGCGTTCTCGTCAAGAATGAAATGCAGGAAAATCTTATCCATGATTTCCCGGACCGAAGACTTCTGGACAAAAAAGGGTATGCCAGAATTCGTGTGGTGAAGGATCAGGAAACAGGCAAGGAAACTGTTTTTCTGACCATCAAAAAACTTCTCTCAAGAGAAGTCTACAAAAAAATGGAAGAATATGAAACGATCATTGAAAATAAGGAAGTGGGTCTCGGGATCCTTAGATCCTTAGGTCTTGAACTGATCCAGAACATCCGGAAGTCACGGGAAAGCTATCAGTATAAGAACACCTTAGTGGAGATTGACGTGAATGATAAGGAGTTTGTGCCTTTTCCTTATCTGGAAGTGGAAAGCCCCAGTGAAGAAGAACTGGAAGAAGTGGTGACGCTTCTCGGATATTCGATGGAAGATACTTCTTCTTTAAGTATCCATGAAATTCTGGAAGCAAGAGGACTGAAACCTGACAGCCCAGAAGGATTGTAGATGATTAGTCTATGAAATAACTTATATTCCAGAATAAAAAATTAGCAGAAGTTATTATATCAAATATATAACTTCTGCTATTTATTTTAATTTTAATTTTTGATTTTAAAGAATATATTAACATTTCATGATGATCAGGATGTTGCGATGTTTCAGGTTCTTTACCAGATTAACTAGTTTTGCAACAACTCCTTTGATTTACCTGACAATAAATATCTAAATTTTTACATAGCATAAGAAAAATCCAAAATCTCCTATCTTTTTTCTTATCACTAGATTTAATATAAATACTCCCGAAGTATCCTCATAGCTAATCAAATAAATCAAATTATTGGGATGTTATTTCAATCATCCTTAAAAATTCATCTGTTTTTATTGGAGTATAATCTCTTAATTTGACACCGGTTGATGCTTGCTGAAATAAATGTCCTTCTCTTTCGATAAATCTTCCTTGGTATGCACCTACAATATAATATTTCTGGTTATATTCAGTTAGAAATAACACATAGGCTACCTCATCTTTTAAATAAGGGATCCCCCCCAAAACTTCTCCATCGCCCCCAGCTTCTTCAACAATTTCTATCTTATCACCAGTTTTAAGGTTTCCTTTAACTACGGATTGAACTTGAACCATTGTATGTAATTGAGGATATCCATCAAGCATTTCTATCCTGCTCCCTGATATATTTACTTTTACTATATCATCAGAGTCAGATGAAATATCTTTTATGCTTTTGTATATTGTTTGCAGCTCTCCAGGAGTTTCAGGATAAGTTTCTTCTTCGTTTATTTTGTTAATTGTTTCGTCTGATACATCATAACTTTGCTGTTTTGAACATGCCCCTAAGAAAACTATAAACAACAGTGTAAACGTAATCACAAACATTTTAGATTTCATAAATGATAGCCTCCCTTAAGTTTTATTTTATACATCTTTGAAACAATACAATTAGATTCTTTTCTTATTATTAATATATATATATAACTTCAGAAATATCATCACTTTGCTGATTTTTTAGTGATGTATACGAAGCTGAGGATTAATACATTATATTGATTGTAACTTCATTAATTTAACAAAGACTTATACTTGTCTACATCATCAAATTCCGTTGAAAAAAATGTTGGTGTATCATCTATGT
>DATIRH010000522.1:0-3379 GCA_035469845.1 Proteiniclasticum sp.
GTTGTCAGCTGCCATCTGTCTCTCACCCTGTACGACATGAACTTCAACAGATGTCTGTCCATCTGCAGCCGTTGTGAAGATCTGACTCTTTCTTGTAGGAATTGTTGTATTTCTTTCAATAATCGGTGTAGATACACCACCGTAAGTTTCCAGTCCAAGTGTAAGTGGTGTTACATCAAGTAGAAGTATATCCTTGACTTCTCCTGTAAGAACTCCAGCCTGAATTGCAGCGCCTAGTGCAACCACTTCATCTGCATTTACACCCTTTGAAGGTTCTTTTCCTGTGAACTCCTTGATTGTGTCAATAACCGCAGGAATTCTTGTAGACCCACCCACGAGGATTACCTTGTCAATGTCGTTCATTGTAAGACCTGCATCACTAAGTGCTTTTTTCATTGGTCCTACTGTCGCCTTCACAAGATCTCCTGTAAGCTCATTGAATTTTGCTCTTGTAAGCGTCATTTCAATATGCTTTGGTCCTGTTGCGTCTGCTGTGATAAATGGCAGATTGATGGTTGTGGATGTGGATGATGACAGCTCGACCTTTGCCTTTTCAGCGGCTTCTTTCAGTCTCTGTAGTGCCATCTTGTCTGATCTTAAATCAATACCATTGTTCTTTTTGAATTCATCCGCTATGTAGTTCATGACTCTATCATCAAAGTCATCTCCACCTAGCTGTGTGTTACCATCTGTGGAAAGCACTTCAAAGACTCCGTCTCCAAGATCAAGGATGGATACATCGAAGGTACCGCCTCCTAAGTCAAACACAAGAATCTTGTGTGCTTCATCACCTTTGTCAAGACCATAAGCAAGAGATGCAGCAGTTGGTTCATTGATGATTCTCAGAACTTCAAGTCCTGCAATTCTACCCGCATCCTTGGTAGCCTGTCTTTGTGAATCATTGAAGTACGCTGGAACTGTGATGACCGCCTGAGTGACCTTTTCTCCAAGGTAGGCTTCAGCATCTGCCTTCAGCTTACCTAATACCATTGCTGATATTTCCTGAGGAGTGTATTCTTTTCCTTCGATCGTATATTTCTTGTCTGTACCCATATGTCTCTTTGCAGATGCAATTGTTCTCTCTGTATTTGTGATTGCCTGTCTTTTGGCAACCTGTCCTACGAGTCTTTCTCCATTTGCCTGAAAGGAGACCACAGATGGTGTAGTTCTTCCACCTTCTGAACTTGTAATGATAACCGGCTCTCCACCTTCCATTACTGCTACTACTGAGTTTGTTGTACCTAAATCAATACCTATTACTTTTGACATATTATTATTCCTCCTAATTTGCGACTTGTACGACGCTATATCTTATAATTTTTTCATCTCTATGATATCCTTTGAGAAAAACCTGCACAATTTCTTTTTCACCTAAAGACGGATCATCCACATGCATTACTGCTTCATGAAAGTTCGGGTCGAAGGGAGCTTTTGTATCTATTTCAGAAACATTGAGCTTCACAAGTGCTTCCTTGAATTGTACCAGGGTCATATCTACACCCTTTTTTAATGAGTTCAAATCTTCAGATTCAACCTTCATTGTGGCTTCCAGATTATCAAGTACCGGAAGAAGCTGTTTTACCACTTCAACAATACTGTCCGAGTAGATCCCTTCTTTTTCTTTCTGGGTTCTTTTTCTATAATTTTCATACTCTGCATGAAGCCTTGCAAGTCTGTCTTTCAACGTCTGATTTTCATTTTCCAGTTTCTTGATGCCTTCAAGCATTTCTTTCTTTTTTCTGAATAGTTCTTTCATATCAATCGTATTCTCTACCTGTTCTTTTGCTTCCTCTTCTTCTGTGTCTTCACCCTCTGGTGCTTCCACATCTTCAGATTCTTCTACAAAAACCTCTTCCATATTTTCTAATTCTTCATTAGTCTCATCCTGTCGCTTCTCTATTTCCGTAACGACATCTTCGAGATTTTTGTTCTTATCCTCCGTCATTTACATCCTCCTCATTGAGCCTTTTGCTAAGCTCCTTCTTTACATTATTTATGATTGACACTACCTTGGAATAATCCAGTCTCTTAGGTCCGATCAGATTGATCGTACCCACATTTTCATCGATGAACTTATAACTGGCAGTGATAATCGTGAAATCTTTCGCTTCCGGTAAACTAAGCTCCTCTCCCAATGTGATGAACATATCATCGCTGAACTCATCAGCATCATGGAAAAGAAGATCAGGCTGTTCGAGAAGCGCCAGAAAATCCTTCATCTTATTGACATCGGAAAATTCCGGATAGTTGAGTATTTTAGAAGTCCCATCAACAAAGTATCTGTTTTCTGCGGCATCCTCATTCAAACTTTCGTATACTGCAGATAGAATCGAAAGAAACAGTTCATCATAACCTTCAAGATCATTTTTCAGACTGTTTACGATATGAAGATTAATTTCTTCAATATTCATACCTTTCAGTTTCAGATTGAGCAGATTGCAGATGTTCATCAGCACTTCCGGCTCAGGTGAATGATTCAGTCTGATCAGTTTATGTGTGATTGCTCCATGATCCACCATGATGACTGCCAGGATCGTGTTTTCTTCCACATTGATCAGCTGTATGTTCTTCACATGAGCTTTAGATAGACTCGGTTTCTTGGCCACCACTGCCAGGTTTGTAAGTTCTGAGAGCATCATAGCAGTCTGTCTCATGATCTTATCGATCTCGAAGGCAGCCATTGTTATGATCTTCTCTTCGATAAACTGGGCTTCTTCCGGACTCAATGTTTCCAGTGTCATCAGTTTATCTATGTACATCCTGTACCCTTTGGCGGATGGTATTCTACCCGAGGATGAATGAAGCTGATCGAGATAACCAAGCTCTTCCAGGTCAGACATTTCATTTCTGATGGTGGCAGAACTGATACCGAGCTGATATTTCTTTTCTAGAGTTCTCGACCCTACAGGCTCACCAGTCATGATATAGTCTGTAACAATCGCTTTCAGTATTTCAAGTTTTCTGCTGTCCATCTGATTTGACATCTCTTTCACCCCTTTACTAGCACTCGCACTCAATGAGTGCTAACGGCTACGATAATAAAATAACATCTTCGATGTCATTTGTAAATACCCTTCATCATGAAAATTCAGGATTATGCTGTTATTTTTCTTCATTTGTCGTTTATAACAGGTTTTTTCTCTCTATTTCTCTGTTTTTCTCGTTTTCTCACTGAATCAACTTATTTCAAGTATATTCCAAGAGAACAATCAGATTTTACCAAATCTATATTAAAAGAAAGTTAAATTCACGGGAATCTCCTATAGAAATCCAGCTTATAGAAGTCGCTCAGACTTCACCTGTTCAGCATTATATTCATTCAAGACACTTTTTCCAACGCATAAAAAAATGGCTCCATCCTATGAAGCCATCATTTTTA